>JAKLEK010000049.1:5610-9396 GCA_022703115.1 Elusimicrobiota bacterium | reverse complement strand
CCGAAGCGCTTCCGCCCCGGGCCGGGGTATAGGTCTCATGCGAAACGAAGACGGTCTTCGCCGCGAATGAGCGCCTGTCGAGGCCGTATACGTTCTCGATCTTCTTCACGAAACGGTCCATGACCTCCGCCACGTGCCCGGTGTCCAGCCTGCTTATGTGATAGGCGCTGTTGGCGGATTCGGTCAGCAGCAGGCGGGCCAGCGGCTTCATGCCCCTGGCCTTGACCAGGGTCTCGTCCTCTATGACCATGCCGACTGCTCCCGCGCCGACGATCAGCCCGTCGCGGCGTCTGTCGAACGGCAGCGCCGCTTCGGAGACCGACGCCTTGGTGGAGGCGGTGCCGGAGGCGAGGAAGCCGGGCAGGGTCCATTCCTGCGTGATCTCGTTGGTTATATCGTCCGCGGCTATTATGACCACCCGCTTGGCCCTGCCCGTCCTGAGCCAGCATTCGGCCGTGTGAACGGCCTGCGTGGTCGAGGCGCAGGCCGCGCTTATGTGCATGGCGGGGCCTTTAGCTCCCACCCACTGCGCGAACTGGCTGTCGGCTATCGGTATCACTTTCAGCAGGAAGTTCTGGCTGAAAGTGTACATGTCCCTGTCCGAGCCGGGGTGGTGCTTGGCGAAGTTCTGTTCCAGCCACTGCCTGAGCGCGTGCTTGTCCTCCTGCGAACCGATCTTGTTTATCAGCGCGTCGTATACCGACCACATCTCGGAAGAGGATTTTCCGCGGTACTTGTAATTGAAGTAGCTGGTCACTTCGGCGATGATCGATTCCATCACCGGGAACGCCGAGGCGAAGATGACCCCGGTCTCGCCGGCCAGGGGCTCCGGCAACGCCCATTTCTCCGGCAGATAACCGCCGGTGGTCGTCTTCTTGTAGTAATGTATCAGCGGCAGCCCCGCGTCCTTAAGGGCGAGAACGCCGGCAGCCAGCGACATCTTGAAGGTGGAATCCAGGGCCTTGGCGATGGTGTTCGGGACCCCGAATTCCTTTTCTATATCGAACTGCCCGGCGCGCGCCGAAAGTTTGATAGCCTGGTCGGTCGAGTCTATCTTGGCTATGCTGTGGTTGCCGGTCGGGGATTTGATGACCCTTATGATGTTCTTGTTGACGTGCTTTTCGCGCCAGTCCTGAGGTATAGGCTCGATCATGTTCTTGCCGGCCAGGATCTCGTCCAGGTTCTGTTCCCGGAAAAGCCTGTCCCAGGTGCCGGGAGTGCCGCCGGCTATGCCGGAGACCGCGATGTTGTTAAGGTTGAACCCGTACCTCGCGGCGAAAGAAGAGGCTTCGAAACCGGACGGCGAGGAGGCGGCGTCCGCGGCTCCCCCTGTGCCTTGTGTGGTCATTGTAGTGTGTTCTCCTGTATCCTTACGGTCTTGTCCGCCGGCGTTCCGCAACGCCCAGTCACGGTAGTACGGATTGAAGAAAGAGGCTCCGCCTTCGGGCGCCTTGCCCTTCCAGTCCAGTTCGAAGCCGAGGGCCATGAGGTTGGCCAGCAGGTCGTTGAACTCCGTTATCCCGCCGCGTTTGGGATGGTTGGACGAAAGTATGGTCAGTCCGGGCCTGCCCTTCAGCGTCGAGGTGGCGAAGGCGCTGAGGACGCGTTTTGGGCCGCATTCTATGAAGGTCCGCACGCCGTCCGCGTACATCCTCTCGAGCTGCGCTATGAACTCCACCGGGCTGGTCATCTGCTTGATCAGCAGGTCGTAAGTGGCCTGCTTTCCCGGGGGGAAGTAATCGGCCGTCACGTTGGAAAGGAGCGGTATCTTCCACGGCTCGGTGGGAATGTTCTCCAGGAATTTCCTGTAGGGACCGATCGCCGGCTCGATTATCGCGGAATGGAAAGCGTGGGAAACGGCGATCTCCTGGGCCTGTACGCCGAGGGATACGAAGAGGGCGACCGCCTTGTCCACCGCCTCCCCCTCGCCGGCTATGACGGTCTGAAGAGGGCAGTTCTTGTTGGCGCATATCACGTAGCCGTCTATCTTCTTCAGTTCCCTGTCCACTTTGTCGGCGGGCCAGGCCACGGACGCCATTTTGCCCGGGTCCTTGACCTTGACCGAGGACATCTCTTTGGCGCGGCTGGTAACGGCCCGCAGGCCGTTCTCCAGAGTGAACACTCCGGCCGCGGTCGCCGCCGCGTATTCGCCCAGACTGTGGCCGATCACCATGTCCGGTTTTATGCCGAAAGAGGTCAGCAGGCGGAACATCGCCATGTCGGCCGTCATCATCGCCGGCTGCGTCAACTGGGTCTGTTTGATGGCCGCTTCCCGGTCCTCCAGTTCCTTTTTGGATTCGCCCGGCTTGGACCACAGCGTGTCGGTCAGCTTCGCGCCTATCATCTTTTCCAGTATGCGGTCGGCTTCGTCGAAGGTCTGCTGGACTATGTCGTATTTCGCGGCCAGATCGCGCATCATGTCCACGTACTGGGAGCCTTGACCGGGGAATAGGAATCCGATCTTCGCCTCGTGCCGGGTCCGTTTGAACGTGTAGACGCCTTTCAGCCGGAAGTTGAGAGGCGCGTTGTCCCAGGTCTCCGGCTTGGCGTTCGCGGCCAGGAAGTCTATTTTTTCACGCAGGTCCGCCGGAGATTTGGCCACTATGGAGACGCCCCACTGCTGCTGGGGTCTGGCGTTCATCGGCTGCGCGGCGGCCGACATCGGGAACGTTTCCGGCCAGCGGGAGGCGACCGAAGCCGAAAAGTCCTTCGCGGCCGCTATCACGGCCTGCTGGGAGGCTCCGGTGAAGGTCATAGCCTCGCCCTGCAGTCCGGCGAAAGGCGTTTTGGGGTTTTCGGCCGTCCCGGCGGTGCTCACGGAAGCGGAGCGCTCGCGGCCGGCTTCAGCGGCCCTGCGGGCGGACGGGGCGTTGGTCCCGGTGTATTCTTCCAGCATTACGTGGAAATTGGTGCCGCCGAAACCGAACGAGGATACGTTCGCGCGGCGCGGGCCGCCGGTCTTTTCCCAGGGCGCCGACCTGGTTATCACGCTGAAAAGTCCCAGGTCTATGCCGGGGTTAGGGTTGACGCAGTTGATGGAGGCCGGCAGGGTCTTGTGATGGAGCGCAAGGGCGGTCTTGACCATGCTCACCGCGCCGGCGGCGGCCTTGGCGTGTCCGATCTGGGACTTGACGGAGGTGAGCCCCAGTTTTTTCCCGCTCTTCATATGCGGCCCGAAAATGCTCTTAAGGGTCTCGACTTCGGCCGCGTCCCCTACCTTAGTGGCCGTGCCGTGCGCTTCTACGAAGTCCACGTCCCCGGGGGTGTAATCCACCTGGGCGAAGGCGTTCTCAATGGCCAGCTTCTGGCCCTTGGGGTTCGGGGCCGTGATCCCTTTCCCCTTGCCGTCGGAGGACGCTCCCACGGAATTTATGAGGGCGTATATCCGGTCCCCGTCCCGGACGGCGTCGGTGTAGCGCTTCAGTATGTAGACCGCCACGGCTTCGGCCATCACGAAACCGTTCGCCCGCTCGTCGAAAGCCCACGAACCGTCCGGAGAGAGGGCGCCGATCTTGCAGAATTTAACGAAGGCCGGCGCTGACATCATCTCGTCGGCCCCGCCGGTCACCGCCATGTCGAACTTGCCGCTCCTGAGGCCCATCACCGCGTAGTCCAGGGCCGCCAGAGAGGAGGCGCAGGCCGCGTCGATGGTCATGTTCGGGCCGTTGAGGTTGAAAACGTTGGCTATCCTGCCGGCGGTGACGTTGGACAGCTCTCCCGGCATGGTGTCTTCGGTTATCTTGAGGACGTTCCTGTCCACCTGGTCCTCGTATTCGGCTATCAGTG
>JAKLEK010000049.1:0-5545 GCA_022703115.1 Elusimicrobiota bacterium | reverse complement strand
GATTTGTACACCCGCAGGTCGGTCATCTCCTTGCGCATCGCGCCCATCGCGTTGCCCAGGACCACGGCCGTCTTTTTCGGATCGAACGGCTTCTTGTCGTAACCGGAATCCTCAAGGGCCATGCGGACGGTCTCTACGGTCATCTGCTGGAGCCTGGATATCTGGGCGGCCGTCTGCGGCGGGATCTTGTATTTTATCGGGTCGAAAACGAAATCCTTTATGAACCCGCCTATCTTGGAGTAGGTCTTATCGGAGACCTTCCTGTCCTCGGAATAGTAAAGGCGCCAGTCCCAGCGGTCCTTAGGTACTTCGCTTATGCAGTTCCTGCCGGAGAGCACGTTCTTCCAAAATTGGTCCTTGTTCGGGGCGTCCGGGGCGATTATTCCAAGGCCCACTATCGCGATCTTTTCAGTGTTCATCCGGGTATACCTCTCTTAATGTTCGTCTTCCAGGCTTAGATGTGTTCGGGGGAAAATCGGGTCCGAAAGGGCGCTTCGCGCCTTCTTCCCGCCTTGTATCGGAGTTCGGGGCGCCGCCTCGTTCCCCGATACCGGCGACAGGAACCGTACGTATCTGGGAAAAGTGGATAAAAAGCCGGCTGGGATATGGCTGACATCGCTTAAATTATAATAAAAACCCGGGTTGAACCACAATACTCGGAGCCTCCGGTCCGGTCATTCCCGCTCGCCGCATGGCCGCCGGCGCGATTTACGGTAGTGGTATATATACTCGACAAGACTTTATATATGATATATAATTGCGGTCGGCCGCAGGCCGGGCTGGAGAACAAACCTATGAAAATAAAGTTCTGGGGAGCGAGGGGCAGCGTGCCGGTGTCCGGCAGGCAGTACATGAAGTACGGCGGCAGCACCGCGTGCGTGGAGGTGCGGTCCGGAAAGGACGACCTGGTCATCATCGACGCCGGGACCGGCATAAGGGCGCTGGGCAAGGAACTGGCCGCGGAGGCCAGGAATTATTTTACGATGCTCTTCACTCATTCCCATTGGGACCACGTCATAGGTTTTCCCTTCTTCGCTCCCATATACTCTAAAAAGACCAGGATACGCATGCTGGGTTGCTCTTTTTCCTCGGATCCCGTGAGGGAGATCGTGGCCAAGACCATGCAGCCTCCGGGCTTTCCGGTGAAGTTCGACGAGATAGAGGCTAAGTTCGAGTTCTCCTCGGTCTGCTCCCTCGGCTGGGACATAGGGGCGATGACCGTAAAGCCGGTGGAGCTCAGCCACCCTAACCAGGGCCTGGGTTTCAGGTTCGAGGAGAGGGGGCGGAGCTTCGTTTTTCTGACCGATAACGAGCTGGCCTTTCAGCACCCGGGCGGGCGAACTCCGGCCGACTACGCGGCTTTCGCGCGCGGGGCGGACCTGCTGGTGCATGACGCCGATTATACGGGCGAAGAGTACCCGCGCCGCAGGACCTGGGGGCATTCCACATGGGAACAGGCCCTGGACCTGGCGCTGAGCGCGGAAGTCCGGGCTCTGGGCCTGTTCCATCATAATCAGGACCGGTCCGACGCCGAGGTGGACCGGATCGCGGCGGAGTGCTCCCGCCGCGCCCTGAAAGCCGGGTCCCGCCTGAAATGCTTCGCGGTCAAAGAAGGGATGTCGGTTACGCTGTAGGCCGGCTTCGGACCGGCGGTCCCTCCGGTGCGCGTGTTTGCGCGGTTCCCGATAAACTAATACAATAATACCGCCATGACATCAGATCTTTATTCGGTTTGGGGCGATCCGGCGTTCTACGCCGCGGCGGCCGTGTTCTCGGCCGGCATGTTCTTCCTGGTCTTTTCGATAAGGAAATACCTCGAGATGGAGAACAGGTCGGGATTGGAGGAGGCCGTGGACGAAGACGGAGCGGAGGCGAGCCAGGCGGACCTGCCGCTGGAGGCCGCCGCCGAGCCTTTGCCGTCGGAGGAAGCGCCTGCCGGGCCAGCCCCCGTTCGGGAGCCGGAGCGTTCAGGACCGCCGGCCGGCGATCTGCCGCATTCGTCCAAGGCTGAGGAATTCGTGAAGGGACTGTACGCGAGCCTGGCCAGTCTGGACGGCCGGCTTAAGAACATAGAGGCGGCGTTCTCCAAGTCAGGAGTGAACAAGGATTTCGCCGTCAATTTCCTGGAGGATATCCTCTCGGATTTCGATTCACTGGAGAAGGAAAAGATAAAGGCCAGAATAGAGTATCTTGTGTCCGACCTGAAAAAATAACGCCGCTTCCCGGTCCCTCGGGCCGCGGCCTATCCGGTTTTGCGACCGATGAGGACCTTGGACAGGTGAAGACCACATTGTTTGCGGCCGCGCTGCTAGCGTTGTCCGGCGCCTCGTACGTCCGTGCAGGCATCTTCCCCCAACACGCTTTTACCGATGACGCCCGCGGCGCCGCCGCCGCGCAGTTCCTGAAATCCCCCCCTTCGGCGCGTTTCTCCGCCCTCGGTTCCGGCGCGTCCGCCCTGAATGCCCCGGACGCTGTTTTTTACAATCCTGCCGGCGCCGCGTACATTCCCGAGGGGTCCGGAGCCGTCATGCTGGGCTATGAGAGCCTGCTGCAGGATTCGGGGCGCGGCGCGGCGGCGTGGCTTAACGGCCTGAGCCGCGGCGTCATCGGGGTCGGGGCCGTCTACCGTTCCGATGCGGGGCTGAGGCGTTACGACGATTTCGGGGAACCGGCCGGATCTTTCGACGCGTATGACGCGGCTTTCGCCGGCTATTACGGGGCCAGGACGGGCCCGGCGGACGCGGGTGTCGCCCTCAAGTACGTGCGTTCCAGGCTCGCGGACCGCTCCGCGGGGGCGGTGGCCGCGGACATCGGAGTCCTGCTGAACGAAAGGTCCGCCAGAGGGATGCGCGCGGCGCTGTACGCGCGCAATCTGGGTTCCCGGATGAAGCTGGGATCGGAACGCGCTCCTCTTCCGGCGGAGTTCGGCGCGGGGTTGGGCTGGAACTACGTCCCGAGGCTGGGCCTGTTCATGGACGGACGCCTGCCGGCGGACCATGCTCCCTATCTGGTGATCTCCGGGGAGTACGCGGTGCCTTTCGACCGAGGTTCGGGACTCTTTCTGCGCTCGGGCCTGAACTTCAAGAACAGCGACGATCTCGGCATAATGGGCGTAGTCTCCTGCGGCTTCGGGCTGAGGCTTCGCGGCATCGGATTTGATTACGCCTTCGTGCCCTACGGAGACCTGGGCGTAACCCACCGCCTGACGCTCAGCCGCGGGTTCGGTCCCGGTATCTTTCCGTCGGAGAGCAAGCGGTCCCGGACCGCCGCCGGCCGGGACGGTAAACTGTTCCTGGCCGTGGCCGCACTGGAGCCGGACGCGGAAGTGAGCGAGGTGGTTTCCAGGCAGATAACGGACATGCTCGAGTCCGAGCTCGGCAGGACCGGTAAGTTCCGGCTCCTTGAGCGTACCCGCGGAGAATACGTGTCGGCGGAGAAGAAGCTTTTTTATTCCGGGCTCGGGAACAGGGAACGCGCGCTGGAGCTGGCCAGGAAGCTTGGCGCGCGCGGCGTGATTTACGGGGACGTGGCCAGGGTCGGCAGGGGATATCTTGTAAACGTCAGGCTGGCGTTGGCTTCCACCGGAGAGATACTTGCGGCGGAGAGCCGGACCGCCGAGGACGATTTCCTTTTGCCCGGGACCGCCCGCGAACTGGCGGCCGCGCTCGCCGACTGATAGGCCTCTTTCAGGCTCCTCGGGCCCGGGGCCGGCGCTTGCGGCCGGCCCCGCCCAGCACCGACAGCATCTCCGCGTGTATCTTCCGGTTCGTGGCGAGCAGCTGCCTGCCGTAATCCGCCACCGCTTTCCATGGCCTGCCGGAAAAATCGGTTATAAGCCCGCCGGCCTCCTCCACCAGCAGGCTCCCGGCCGCTACGTCCCAAGGCTTCAGTCCGAACTCCCAGTAGCCGTCCGTGCGTCCGCATGCCAGCCATGCCAGATCGAGCGAGGCGGACCCCATCCTGCGTACGTCGTGCGAGAGCTTGATGAACTTCTCTATGAAGGAACAATAGAACCCGGCTTTTTCCGCGCGGTCGTAAGGGAAACCGGTAACCAGAAGGGCGCGTGAAAGCGCGTCGGCGGAAGAGACCCGTATCCTGCGTCCGTTGAGCGAAGAGCCGCGTCCCCTCTCCGCTGTGAACATCTCGCCGCGGAAGGGGTCCATAACTCCCCCGGCCAGAACCCGGCCTCCGTCCACGAACGCTATGGAAACGGCCGCGGCCGGGAACGTGTGCGCGTAGTTGGTGGTGCCGTCCAGCGGGTCGATAACCCAAAGCGGTCCTCCGCCGTCGGCCGCCGTATGGCCGGCCCGCTGCCCCCGGCCCGGGGGACGCGCTGACTCCTCGGCGAGGATGGCATGCCCGGGGAAGCTTTTCAGGATGACGGAAATGACCTTCTTCTGGGACCTCAGGTCGGCGGCTGTTACCAGGTTCGCCCGGCCTTTAAGCCGGTAAGTCACGCGTCCGAAACATTCGCGCAGTACGGCGCCGCCGGCCAGAAGCGCTTCGCGCAGCGTGGTCCTTATTTCCCGCATCCCTGTCTCCTCCTGGCGGCCATTCCGGCCGCGGCCGTCTCGGCCGTGCACCTGAGCGGGGCGATACTGATGCGGACCGGAGAAAGCAGTTCCCGGGCCAGACGGACGAAGCCCCTGCGGAAAAAATCGTTCTGCATCAGTCCGCCGGCCAGCGCCACGCGGAAAGGCCCGCGGCTCCGCCGCCCGGCCGCCGCTTCCGAAAGAAGTCCGGCCAGCCGGTCTTGGGCGAGACGGACCAGGACCAGCGCGGCGCGGTCGCCTGCTTCCGCCCGTTCCAGCGCTTTCCTGGCGTAAGCGGCCCGGTCCCTCCTGCTCAGACCCTTGCGTTTGGCGGCCGACAGCGAGAGGAAGCGGCTGCCCAGCCAGAGTCCGGAGCCGGGATCCCCTCCCGGCGGGTTGTCCCCTCCGAACTTCCGGAAAACGCCCGCTTGCTTGAGGAAGACCACGGAACCGGTCCCGGCTATGAGAAGCGCCGCGCCGCCGCGTTCCCCGTGCGCCGCCAGGTAAGCCGCTTCCGCGTCCGAGATCACGTCCACCAGGCCGATACGGCCCGCGAGTTTCTTGAAAAGGTACGGTTTTCGCCACTTTCTGGTCATGGCGCCCCGGGTCGCCACCACCGCGGGGACTTCGGGTCCCAGTCCCCAGGCCGCAGCGGTCCTGGCTATAAGGCCCGGAAGAGCCATGAAGTTCCCGCTCGGGCGCACCAAGCGCCTGAGTTCCGCGCCTCTGCCGTCCACCAGCACGATGCGCGTGTGGGTCCCGCCCCTGTCCACCCCCAGAGCCCGCTTTGCGCCGGTCTTTTTCGCCATATCCCTGTAGCCGGGTAACGTCAAGAGTTGTGTGTAATTTGGTTCGCGGGTCCTGCCGGGGCGCCGGGCCGCAAAACCGGCGTCGCGTACACCGTACGCGCGCCTCCGTTCCTCAGGCTCCGCGCTTCGGATGCTCGCCTTCCGGACGGTTTTGCTTGCCCGGCATCCCCGTCACCCGCTCCACCTGAAATAACAAGCGGGTTA
>JAKLEK010000485.1 GCA_022703115.1 Elusimicrobiota bacterium | reverse complement strand
CGGCCTGTTTTCCGACAAGATAACCTCCGTGGCCGGCAGTTCCGAATATTTCAAGGGCGCGGCCATCGTCTACTCCAATGAGCTGAAAATGAAGCTGCTGGGGGTGCGAAAAGAAACGTTGGCCAGGTTCGGGGCGGTCTCTGCGGAGTGCGCCGTTGAAATGGCCGAGGGAGCGCGCGAACGCCTGAATACTGATTGCGCGGTTTCCATAACCGGCATAGCCGGACCGGGCGGCGGCAGCAAGGAAAAACCGGTAGGCCTGGCGTACATTGCAGTAGCCGTAAAAGGAAGGCCGACCGCAAGCAAGCGCTGCATGTCCTCCGGCTCAAGAGACACCATCAAAAACTATTCAGCCGCCAACGCGCTCGCCCTGCTGCGCATTCACCTGGAAAGTTGATTTTTGGAGCTGCTGACGCCAGTCGGCTAAATAGTCTTGGCAGGAGCAATTGCGACTTTTTCGCCGCCTGGCGACGAAAGGTTTGGCATTATCAGACGGGATA
>JAKLEK010000484.1 GCA_022703115.1 Elusimicrobiota bacterium | reverse complement strand
CCCTCTCGATCTACTCAATAGCCCTCATCTGGGAGCGCTGGACGGTCTACAAGAAGACCTTCGGGGGCATGGAGGACCTGGTGCACAAGGCCCACGCCCTGCTCAAGGGCGGCGAGCTGCGCCAGCTCTCCGAGTTCTGCGTGAAATCCCGCACCCCGGCCGGAGACATCCTGCACAAGGTCATCTCCCATTACGGCGGCGCGCAGGAGAAGCGCGAACTGGCCGAGAAGGCCATAGAGTGGCACGTGGCGCGGCTGGGCAAGAGCCTGACCGCCATCGCCACCATCGGCAGCATCAGCCCCTTCGTGGGGCTGTTCGGCACGGTCCTGGGCGTAATCCGCGCCTTCCGGGACCTGTCCGCGTACGCCGGCGCCGGCCCCTCGGTGGTGGCCATGGGCATCGCCGAGGCGCTGGTAAACACGGCGGCGGGGCTCTTCGTGGCCATCCCGGCCGTGATCGCCTACAACTATTTCGCGCACAAGGCCAACGAGTTCTCCAGCGA
>JAKLEK010000483.1 GCA_022703115.1 Elusimicrobiota bacterium | reverse complement strand
TAGCCAATACGCCAAGGCCCAGGCACGAGGGCACGAAAAGCACCTCTGCCGACGTCAGCTGCCCTACTGCTTCTACACGTTGAACAGGAAGTGCATCACATCGCCGTCCTTCACTATGTAATCCTTCCCTTCCGTCCGCAGCTTGCCCGCAGAACGCGCGGCGGCCTCGCTGCCAAGCGCCACATAGTCATCATAGCCGATCACCTCGGCGCGGATGTAGCCTTTTTCGAAATCGCTGTGGATCACGCCTGCGGCCTTGGGGCCGGTGTCGCCCTGGTGGATGGTCCAGGCGCGCACCTCCTGCACACCGGCGGTGAAATAGGTCTGCAACTTCAACAGGTTGTAGGCCGCGTGGATCAGCTTGTTCACGCCCGGCTCCTTCAGCCCGATGTCGGCAAGGAACATCTCCCGTTCCTCGGGCGATTCCAGCGAAGCGATCTCCGCTTCGATGGCTGCGGTGACGAAGATCACCTCCGCGTTCTCGTTGGCCACGGCCGCCTTCA
>JAKLEK010000482.1 GCA_022703115.1 Elusimicrobiota bacterium | reverse complement strand
GCTCCGCATGCTGCTTCCCGCGGCGGTGCTGCTGCTGTCCGCGTGCCAGGAGGAGGTGGCGACCGTGGCGGCGGATCCGCGCCCGGTGCGCGCGATCACGGTCGAGCGCAAGCCCGCCGGCGAGACCGTGGTCCTCACCGGACGGGTCGAGTCGCAGGACGAGGCGGCGCTGGGCTTCCGCATCGGCGGGCGCATGATCGAGCGCACGGTCAACGTCGGCGACAAGGTCGCGCCCGGCCAGGTGCTGGCCCTGCTGGGCCGCTCGGGCTGCGGCAAGACCACGCTGCTGCGCATCATCGCCGGCCTTGAGGCACAGACCGCCGGGCGCATCGAACTGGCCGGGCGCGACATCTCGGTGCTGCCGCCGGCACAGCGCGACTACGGCATCGTCTTCCAGTCCTACGCGCTGTTCCCCAACCTCAGCGTGGCCGACAACGTGGCCTATGGCCTGGTCAACCGCAGGATGCCGCGCGCCGAAGCGCACCAGCGCGTCGACGAACTGCT
>JAKLEK010000481.1 GCA_022703115.1 Elusimicrobiota bacterium | reverse complement strand
GGGGCACAGCGGCACGTCGGGCAGGCCGGAGTCTGGTTGCAGCATGTGGCGTTTCAGATCAGGGCTGGTGTCGAGGCGATCAGCAGCTGCGCACCGTAGTAAAGCGGCAAGCCCCACGCACGATTCAGGAACTCCTGCTGCACGAAGCGATCCCGGGCCACGGAGACATCGGAGGCCGTGAAGGCCAGCGCTCCCACCGCCACGGCCCACGGTCCGCCCGCGGCCGACACGCCGCTCGCGGTGACGGAACTGGTGGCGCAGCACGGCATCGCCGGCAACTGGCTCTGGTGGAACTTCGTCTTCGGCGGCGTGCTCACCGTCTTTTTCTTCGCCCGCCTCTGGCGCCGCGCGGGCATCCTCACCGACGTCGAGTTCGTGGAGCTTCGCTACTCGGGGCGGCCCGCCGCATTCCTGCGCGGCTTCCGCGCCCTGTACCTGGGGCTCTTCATCAACACGGTCATCATCGGCTGGGTCAACCTGGCCATGGCCTCCGTCCTCGAGGGCA
>JAKLEK010000480.1 GCA_022703115.1 Elusimicrobiota bacterium | reverse complement strand
CAGACCTGGCTACCGGCGGCGCGATATTGGGTTTTTTGCTGATGATGATACTGGATGTGGGCCTGGGCTGAGTTGCGCCGCAGGGACGCCCGGCGCTCAGTCGCCTTGAGCGGGGCGCGCGTAAATCCTAAAATAGAGTTTCTGGAGAGGTGGCCGAGCGGTTTAAGGCGCCGGTCTTGAAAACCGGTGAAGTGGCAACACTTCCGTGGGTTCGAATCCCACCCTCTCCGTACAATTTATAACCCCCGACTTGAAGTTGAAGCCGGGGGTTTTAAATTGCACGGCAAGGCATGGGAAGGATTCGAAGGCAACTTTTGCGCGTCCAGTGGACGAAAAGCGGAGCCCTGAGCCGGGGCGAAGGGCGAAGCGTCAGCAAAAGTGCCCGGCGACGAAGGAGGTTTTTGCCAGCCCGCAGGGCGCGGCATAAAACCGGGTGAGGAGGAATCCCACCCGGTTAATAAAGGGTAATCAGTCCAACTGCTTGT
Source organism: Elusimicrobiota bacterium (assembly GCA_022703115.1). Taxonomy (GTDB): domain Bacteria; phylum Elusimicrobiota; class Elusimicrobia; order Elusimicrobiales; family UBA9959; genus YA12-FULL-51-18. The sequence continues at coordinate 20 of JAKLEK010000480.1, read as the reverse complement.
CTCGCGCTGGGATTCGAAGG
>JAKLEK010000048.1 GCA_022703115.1 Elusimicrobiota bacterium | reverse complement strand
GTGCTGGCGGAGGCGAAACGGATATTCACGGACCGGTACGGCGCGGCGCCTTTCGAACCGGTGGAGAAGGCCTTCGCGGACGTGCTGAGGCTGTATTCCGGAAGGTATCCGGGTTATTGCGCCTGCAACACCCGCTACCACGACATAATGCACATCACCGACTCTTTCCTGGCCATGGCGAGACTGCTGGACGGCTACAACTCGGTCCATGCGGCCCTTTTTCCGGCCCGGCTGGCCTCGGTGGGTCTTATCGCGGCCCTTCTGCACGACGCCGGGTTCATCCAGAGGCGGGGGGATAAAAAAGGCACCGGCGCCAAGTATACCGTCACGCACGTGGCCAGGAGCGTAGCTTTCATACGTTCCTATCTCCCGAAGAACGGTTTCGGCAGGGAGGACGTCCGCGCGGCTTCTAACGCCCTTTGGTGCACCGACCTGTCGACGCGGCTGTCGGGGATAGGTTTCAGGGGCCAGCGGGAGAAGGTCCTGGGTTTCATGCTGGGGTCGGCCGACCTGCTCGGGCAGATGGCGTCCCGCTGCTATCTGGAACGTCTGGCCCTCCTGTACGAGGAATTCCGGGAGGCGGGCGTGCCGGGTTTTACATCGGAACTGGACCTGCTGCGCAAGACCACGGGGTTTTACCGGCTCATGGACGAGCGCCTATCCGTTTCCCTGGGCGGCGTAAGACGCTATCTCAGGGCCCACTTCAGGGCCCGCTACCGAGTGGACCGTGACATGTACCGGGAATCGATGGACAGGCAGATGGACTTCCTCCGGTCGGTGGTCCTGGCCCATCCGCGCTCTTACAGCGGGTACCTCCGCCGCGCCATATTCCGGGAGACCGGCCCGGCTCCGCGCGGCTCCGCAGTTGTCCGGCGCGGAAATATATAATATAATGTGAATTAAGCGGGCCTCCGCCGCCAGGTCGCGGCGGAGGGACTATAGAGCCCAGTTGGCGCAGCGGTAGCGCGTTCCCTTGACATGGGAAAGGTCATAGGTTCGATCCCTATACTGGGCACCATTTTTCAGCATGGCGAAGCGGCGAAATAGCGCGATAGCGAAGCAGTAAAATAGCGAAACAGGGAACCCCACCGCTACTTGGCCACTTCGCTCTCCGGCTGTCCCGCCGCTTCGCTTTTCTATTATGGCACAGGAAAAAACGAATCCTTCCCTGGAGACGATGCGTCACTCCCTGGCTCACGTGATGGCGCAGGCCGTCGCGGAGCTGTTCCCCGGCGTCAAGCTGGCCATCGGCCCGGTCATCGAGAACGGTTTCTACTACGATTTCGATTCCGATCATCATTTCACCCCGGAAGACCTGCCGAAGATAGAGAAGAAGATGAAGCATATCATCGCGCAGGCGCAGAAGTTCGAGCGCGTGGAGCTTTCACGCGAAAAGGCCCTTGAGCATTTCGGCGGGAAGGGCGAACTTTACAAGGTCGAGCTTATTTCCGACCTGCCGGCGGCCGAGCCTATAAGCGTATACCGCAACGGACCTTTCGAGGACCTCTGCCGCGGTCCGCACGTGGACCACACCGGCCAGCTCAAGGCCTACAAGCTGGTCTCCATCGCCGGTGCCTACTGGCGCGGGGACGAGAAGCGCAAGATGCTGCAGCGGATCTACGCTGTGGCCTTCGAGACGAAGGAAGAACTGGACGCCTACCTGAAGCTGCAGGAAGAGGCGGCCAGGCGCGATCACCGCAAGCTCGGCCGGCAGCTGGACCTTTACAGTATAAACGAGACGGTCGGGCCTGGCCTGGTCCTGTGGCATCCGAACGGCGCCAGGATACGCCACCAGATCGAGACCTACTGGAAAGAGGAACATTTCAAAGGCGGCTACGACCTGGTTAATACCCCGCACATCGGCCGGGAGAACCTGTGGCAGACGTCCGGACATCTCGGGTTCTACAAGGACTCGATGTACGCCCCGATGGACATAGACGGGATAAACTATTTCGCCAAGCCGATGAACTGCCCGTTCCACATACAGATCTACCAGAGCTCCAGCCATTCGTACCGCGATCTGCCTCTCAGATGGGCCGAGCTCGGCACCGTCTACCGGTTCGAGAAGGCCGGAGTGCTTCACGGCCTCCTGCGCGTGCGGGGCTTCACCCAGGACGACGCGCATATAATCTGCACGCCCGAACAGATGGAGTCCGAGACTCTGGAAGTCCTGCGCTTCAGCCTTAACATCTGGAAAACCTTCGGTTTCACCGATATCAAGGCTTACCTGGCCACCAGGCCGAAGGACGCGGTCGGGGACCCGGCGCGCTGGGAAGAGGCGCAGAAGAGCCTCCTCGCGGCCGTGAACGCGGAGGGCGTGAAAGCGGAGATAGACGAGGGCGGAGGCGCCTTCTACGGGCCCAAGATCGACCTGAAGATAAAGGACGCGCTTGGCCGGGAATGGCAGACGACCACCATACAGTTCGATTTTAACGAGCCGGAGCGCTTTCAGATGGAATATACCGGCGCCGACGGCCAGCGGCACAGGCCGTACATGATACACCGCGCCCTGCTGGGCTCGCTGGAGAGGTTCTTCGGCATCCTTATAGAGCATTTCGCCGGGAATTTCCCGCTCTGGCTCGCGCCCAACCAGGTCAAGGTGCTCAGCATAACCTCGCTGGAGGACGGCTACGCTTCGGAAATAGCGGCCAGGTTCAGGGCGGCGGGCCTGCGGACGGCCCTGGACCTCAGGACGGACACGATAGCGTCCAAGGTCCGGGACGCGGCTAACGAAAAAGTCCCGTATACGGTGATAGTCGGAAAGAAGGAACAGGCCGAGGGCCGCGTCTCCCTGAGGCTCAGGGGGAACAGGAACCTTTACGGCCTGGATCCCGCGGAAGTGGCTGCCAACCTCGTAAAAGAGGCCGCCGAGCGGCGGCTCGCTAATTCGTACACCTGACATGAGAAACCTGATCCTGGCCCTGCTGCTGGCCTCGCCGGCCGTTCCGGCCGCCGCGCTCGCCGTCGCGCAGCTCGCGGAGGACGAGGCGGCTTTCCAGAACCTCTCGGAGCTCTTCCGTTCCGCGTCCGACAAGTCCGCGGTGATAGACGCGTTCGGCAAATTCATCGACAAATATCCCGACAGCATGCGCGCGGCGGACGCGCAGTTCATGCAGGGCGAAGCGTACATGTCCAAGGGACTGGAGCTCCTGCGCAAGGAGAACGCCTCCAAGATGTCCTCGGACGCCAGGATAATGGCCGGGGCCAACCCGCTGGCGATAGCCGAACTGAACGGCGCCGTATCCGCCTACCAGAGGGTGATAAAGAAATACGGCAAGTCCGGGCTGGAGGCTTCCGCCCAGCAGCGGACCGGCGAAGCTTTCTACAACATGGGTTCCTGGGAACGGGCCATAAAGGAGTTCGAGCGGGTGGAGGAGAAGTACCCGGGAAGCTACATCGTCCCGGAGAGCCTTCTCGGAATAGCCTATTCGCATATCGCTTCAGGCAGGTTCCCGGCCGCGCAGGTCATCCTTTTCCATCTGGAGGAGACTTATCCGGTCTACGCGAAAGAGCCCTCCGTGGTATTCGCCAAGGCCGTTATCGAGCTGAACCGCAAGAACTACGCCGCGGCGCAGAAGGCGTTCACCGCGCTGGAGACCCCTTCCGCCAGGTTCTTCCTTGGGAAAGCCTACCTTTACGAGGGCAAGACCTATATGGCGGCCGGCGCCTTCGAGAAGCTGCTTAAGGACCATCCGGATTCTCCCTACAGGGAAGAGGCCGAACTGCTGATGGCGGACGCTTTCCTGTACGCCAGGGATTTCGACGGGGCCATTATAAAGTACCAGGATTTCCTGCGGAAATATCCGGCTTCCAAGCTGAGGAACGCCGCCTTCTTCAGGATAGGGGCGGCGCAGTTCAATAAAAAGGATTATCCGAGCGCCAGGTCCAACTTTCAGGGCATAATCGACCGCAGTCCGAGGGACCCTTTCGCGCCGCTGGCGCAGTTCTTCATCGCCGAGTCCTATCTTGAGAACAAGCAGGTCCGGGACGCCCTTTTCGCCTATACCAAGATCACGGTGAACCACGCGAACTCGACCGTCGCGCCCGCCGGATACTACAAGCTGGCCTGGTGCCAGTATCTCCTGAACGACCATCTCCAGGCCCAGCACGCCCTGGACAATTTCCTGGCCATTTATCCCAACCACGCCCTTTCCAAGAACGCCTGGTACCTGAACGGGATAATCTATCTGGCGCTCAAGCGCCCGCAGGAGGCCATAAGGTCCTTCCAGAACGCGGTGGACCAGGCCCCTTCCAGCGAAGTCGCAGAGCAGGCGCTCTTCATGATCCTCAGGACCGAGTATGAGCGCCGGAACTACAATAACATCCTTACTTCCTACCAGTTCATCTTCAAGCACCTGCCGCCGGCCGGTTCCAAGTGGCGGGCGCTGAGCCTCATTTACGTGGCGGAAGCCTATATGTCGATGAACCTGGTGGAGGACGCGCGCAATATCTACAATACCGTGACCCGCATCTATCAGGGCGACGTGGCCTCGCTCTACGCCCAGGAAGGCCTGATATGGTGCAACGCCCTCTCCGGGGAGAGCGAGGCCGCCGTGAAGACCGAGGACAAGGTCAGGAACTCCAGGGCGGCTTTCCCGGACAGCGCGAAGGACGACGGCGTGAGCCTTATGGCCATAGCCGACAGCTATTTCAACCAGAAGGCCTACGAAAAGGCTTTTCAGCTGTACGACAAGTTCGCCTCAGCCAGTCCCGACAGCCCTTACGCGCCCACCGCCCTTTACCGCGCCGGCCTTTCGCTTTACCGCCTGCGCTATTACACTCAGGCGGTGGAGCAGTGGACCAGGCTCTCCAGGGATTATCCCCAGGCTCCGGAGACCGAGACGGCGGATTTCCAGAGCGCCGATACTTATTTCAGGGCGCAGAAATACCAGGAAAGCGCCGCCGCCTACGAGGCGATAATCGCCAGATATCCGTCCGGAAAGCAGCTGCCCCTTGCCTATCTGCGCGTCGCGCAGGTGTATTACAACCTCAAGCAGGACGCGCGTGCCGTTGAGCAGACGAGGGTGGTGGCCGAAAAGTTCCCGGACGCTCAGGAGGCGTACGACGCCCTGGACCTGGCTGAAGTGCTGTTCGACCGGGACCCGGCCCTGGATTTCAAGGGGTATTTCACGGCCGTCGCGGCGGCCGAGAAGCGGAGCAGGACGACGGGAGAGGCGCTCTTCCGCCTGGGCCGCCGGCTCTTCGAGAAGAAGGAGTACCCGGGCGCCATAGAGAAGCTCAAGAAGTTCTGCGTGGAATACATCGACCACGCCTCGGTGAAGGACGCGCAGTTCTATCTGGGAGAGGCCTACTTCCAGACCGGGGACATGGAGAACGCGGCCGGGGTCTTCGACCGCTTCGCGATCAATTATCCGGACTCGAAGGAGCATCCGCTGGCCCTTTTTCGTCTGGGCAACGCTTACTATAACGAGAAGAAGTACGAGCCGGCCTCCAAGGCGTACGGCAGGCTGACCGAGCTGTATCCGGAGAACGAGTACATAAAGCCGGCCCTCTTCAATCTGGCCCTGTGTTACAAAAGCATAGGCCTTACCGACCGCGCCGAGGAGGCGTACGGAAGGTATTACGAACTCTCCGCCAAGTCGGAGGAGGCGCTGGGCGCCCTGTGGGAGATCTTCAACATCCGCAGGACCAGGGGCGACGTGGCCGGGTCGCTGAAGACCCTTACCGAGATATACGGCGAGGCCGGCGGAAAGGACGACGCCCTCGAGGCGCTCTACCGGATGGGCGAGATAAACGCCGAGAACAATATGCTGGAAGAGGCCAGGGGGCGCTGGGAGGAACTGGCCCAGCATAAACCACTTAACAGTCCCTGGCGGCTGCAGGGCCTGGTCAAGCTTGCGGAGCTGTACGAGGGAGAAAAGAACTACCCCGAGGCGGCCAAGACCTACGAGGACATAGCCAGGAACTCGGCCCCGGAGGTCTCAAAGGCCGCCGCGGAGAGGGCCAGGGCGCTGCTCCGGATGAACTATCCGGAGAGCGGCGGCGCGGCGGGCGAGCCGGACCGGTCCGCGAAACCGGCCCCGGCGGAAAAAGGCCCCCGGACAGTAAAGAAAGGGCAGCCGGTCAAGATGCAGGACCTGCCCGGTTTTCAGGAGAAATGATCCCGCGCGGACCGCGGGGCGGCGGAATATATTATGGAAAACATAAATTATCTTGACGTTCTCAGGCAGAGTTTCACGCTGGTGATCCTCTCGTTCTGTTCGCTGCTGTCGTTCACCGTGGCGTTCGAACGCTGGTGGTTCTTCAGAAAGGCGCGGCATAAGAAAGTGGACGAGTTCCTGTCGCACATAAGCGGCACGCTGAAGGAAGGCAAGAGGGATAAGGCGGTGGAATATACCGCTAAAATAGACTCCCCGGTGGCCAGGATCTTCAATTACGCCCTGCTTCACGGAGAGATGCCCAAACGCGACCTGGAAGAACTGCTCGCCACGAAGCGCCAGGAGGAAAAGCTCAGGCTGGAGAGGTTCCTGGGCGTGCTGGGGACGATGGGGAACATCGCTCCGTTCATCGGGCTGTTCGGGACCGTGGTCGGGATAATAAAGGCTTTCCGCGATCTCGCGCTTTCCGGCACGGGCGGCCCAACCGTCGTGGCCAGCGGCATAGCGGAGGCCCTGGTGGCGACCGCCGGCGGGCTGGCTGTCGCGATACCGGCCGTCATAATCTTCAACTATTTCACGCGCCGCGTTAAAGTCATAATGAGCGAGCTGGAGATATACTCCGCCCGTCTCATAATCACGATGGGCAACAAATAATATTTCTGAATCATGGCCTTCCAGACCAGCAGGTCCGAGGACGCGATAACCGACATAAACGTCACCCCGCTGGTGGACGTTTCCCTGGTGCTCGTCATAATCTTCATGGCGGTCGCCCCTTTCGCCGTGCAATCCGGCATAAAGGTCCTGCAGTCCAAGGCCAGCGCGCAGGTGGGCAAGGTCTCCATGTCGGAAAGCATCCAGGTCAAGCTGACTTCGGAGGGACGCCTGACCCTTAATGGCGCCCAGGTCGCGCTGCAGGAGTTCCCTCAGCGCATAGCCGGGGCACTGGCCGCGAGCAAGGACAGGTTCGTCCTGATAAGGGCGGACGACGGCAACAGGGTGGGCGAGGTCGTTTCGCTGATGGACGCGGCGAAGCAGGCCGGCGCGGCCAAGATGGCGCTGATGAAGAACTGAAACCATGGCTTTTAAGACCGAAGACGACTCGGACCTGGTGACGGGGATCAATGTGACCCCGCTGGTGGACGTCTGCCTGGTCCTGGTGATAATTTTCATGGTAACGGCCCCGCTGCTCTCGGAGCCGGTCTTCAAGGTCAACCTGCCCGCGGCAAGGACGCAGGAGGGAGAGGAAAAGGAGAAGATCATCCTCTCTCTCGCCAAAGAGGCCAGGTATGCGGTGAACGAGAAGGAATTCTCGGACAGGGACCTGTTCTTCGGCGAGGTGGACCGCGCGGTACGCAGGAGCGGCGTAAAACTGGTAGTGATAAAGGCGGACCAGGACGCGGCCTACGGCCTCCTGACGGACGTGATGCAGCGTTCCAAAGAGGCCGGCGCTTCCGGGATAACCATCGCCACGGAGCAGAAAAAGAAGTGACGCCCGAGCGGCAGCGCAGCTATGTATTCAGATTCTTCGAACAAACCGGTCTTTTACTCGTTCCTGGGCGCGGTGCTGTTCCACGGTCTGGCGTTCTTCGCTTATCTGAATTTCGTGCTGCTGCGTCCTGAGACCAGGAACATAGTCATAAGCAACGTTGACCTGCTCGTGCAGGAGAAAGAGGCGCGGGTCCCAAAGCCGGCCGCAGCGAAGACCCTGGACTTCCTCAAGCTGGCCATGCCCAAGCTGCCGAAGATAGAGGCGATGCGCGCTCCGGCGCTGCCGCCGCTGGAGATAAAGGCCCCGGAAGCGCGCCGGAAGAACTTCGACCTGCCGGAAAAGCTCCTGGAACGCTCCGGGCGCGCTCAGGCGCAGGAACGGCTGGAGATGGATACTTCCAAGCGGGTCGCCTCCGCGCAGACAGCGGACCTGGGGATAAAGGCCGAGCGCTCCGCCGTCTCCCTGGCGCCGCGCATAGAACTGGAGGAAGTGGGCATGAGAAAGGCCCCTTCCCTGCCGGAGAACCTGAAGTTCGACGAGAACGCGCGCTCTTTTACCCCCAGTACGATGCAGGAGCTGAACGTGGCGGTGGACAGGGCGAGGAAAGCCGCCGCGATCCCCCAGGGTATTTCGGAGAGGCAGGGCGAAGTAGGGACGCTCAGGGGGAATCCCAGGATAGCCCCTGCCGCTCCCGAGCGGCTGGCCGAGGCGCGCAGCGCCCCGGAGACAGCGGTAGGCGCGGGGACGCGGAGCCGGCCGGTGATATCGGTGCCGGCGCTGGAAGGTCTGAAGGGCGCGGCCATAAAGCAGGCCGAAGAGCCCAGGAAAGTGGAGATCGAAGGCCCGCTTTCCAAGAGGAAAGTGCTCAGATATTTCGTCCCGTCCTTCCCGGCCTGGGCCAGGGAATTAGGCATACTGGAGGCCTCGGTATCCCTGAAATTCTACGTGGACGGCGCGGGGCGGGTGCTGGACAGCACGACCGTGGAAAAGACCTCCGGTTACGGGGCGCTGGACAGGATGGCGGCGGACGCGATAAAACAGTGGCGGTTCGAGCCGGTAGCCGGCGCGGCTTCGCGGCAGTGGGGCGTTATCACTTTCAGGTTCGTGACCGACTGACGTGCTCTTTAAGATACGGGGTTATCTATGCATAAAATTCCGTTCCTTGCGGCTTTCCTGCTGACGTTGTCCGCGCTCCCGCTGCGCGCGCAGGTGGAGGAATCCACCGCGGTCTACAACGAGGTGCCGGAGGAGATCGTGATAAAGTCGGAAACGGAGGACAAACTTCGCACCGTAAAGCCTCCTCTCAGGATAGTCACGGACGATCTCGAGACCATACGTAAATCCCTGGACCCCGACAAAGACCTGTTCCTTTACGAGTCGGGAGAGTTCCTGAGCCAGTCCCGCAATTATCCGGACAAGCTCTTCTCGTCTTGGGTGATCCAGCCGTGGCGTTCCGGTTTCAGCGACAAGACCGTCATATCCTTCAATCCTCTGCGGAAATTCTCCGAGGTTTTCCGCAAGCCTTATACGAAGAAGACCGCGAAGGACATACAATGGACGCTCTCCATCACCGACGAAGAAGGCAAGATATTCCACAAGTATTCCGGCTCCGGGCTGCCGCCGGAGAATATCAACTGGACCGGGGAGAACGAGCAGCACGAGTGGCTTAAGGCAGGGCACAGTTACGCGCCTATCTACATGTTCGTGGACGACAAGGGTACCCCCAAGACGGTCTTCGGGGACCTGATAAAGTTCACGGCCATAGTCTTCCAGAAGGATACCGGCCTGACCGTAAGC
>JAKLEK010000479.1 GCA_022703115.1 Elusimicrobiota bacterium | reverse complement strand
GCTGATCAAGGGCGGGGTGGTGAACGACGGGCTGCTGAATATGGTGGAGATGGCGTTCAGGGCCTATGATCCGTGTTTCGGCTGCGCTACGCATACTTTGCCGGGCGAGCTGCCGCTGGTGGTGACGCTGCGCGACATGAAAGGCGCCGTGATCCGCGAAATAAGGCGCTAGCCTCAATTCCCGGACCAAGGGTTCGCGGCACCTGTCAAATGCCGGCTATTAGCTGTTAGCTATTGGCTATTAGCTGAAAAGGCGTTGCGCCTTTTCTCCGTGACGGTTTGCTCCGCCAAATCCCCGGCCTCCCCTCCAGTGACACCATCTCCCGCTCCAAATAAGGTAATACCTTATAGCCAATAGCTACCAGCCAATAGCTAATAGCCGATGTTAGGTAAAGACGGCCGGGAAATTAAAGGAGTTATTACGGAACGGAAAAAGGTGCTGGTGCTGGCTTTGGGGAACGACATCCTGGGGGACGACGGGGTGGGGTTCCATGCCGCTCGCGCTCT
>JAKLEK010000478.1 GCA_022703115.1 Elusimicrobiota bacterium | reverse complement strand
CCGAGGCTTGCGTAAGCGACGAGGCCGAGGAACGCAGGCGCGCGTACGGTGTACGTGACGCCGGTTCCGCGTTCCAGGCCCCTGGCAGGCCCCGCGGACCCTAGTTGCGAAGACCGCCAAATTACCGGCCTCCCCTCCACATAAGGTAATAACCTATTGGCTAAAAGCTACTAGCCAACAGCTAATAGCCACTAGCTATTAAATACCTGATGGCCACAAGCTAACAGCTATTAGCCAATAGCTAATAGCTGATAGCTGAAAGCGGTTTTATATTATAATCTAATGTTATGAGCCGCTCAGCCGCTCTTATTTTCGCGGTGTTGGCGTTCATGCCTTACCGGGCTTTTACCGAGACGGCGTGCGTGAGCCTGCCGAACGGCGAGGTGATGACCTGCGCCGATACGGAGAAGTGCGTTAAGAACCCTTCCGCCGGGGTGTGGCTGACGGTCGGAAAGGATACCTATCAGTGCCGGAAGCCTTCCGGGGAGACGGATCTCCCCCGTTACAG
>JAKLEK010000477.1 GCA_022703115.1 Elusimicrobiota bacterium | reverse complement strand
CGCCTGCGTTCCTCGGCCTCCGCGCTCCGTATGCTCGGCCTCCGGACGCTTCCGCTTTTCCGGTTCCCCTGCCTCCCCTCCAAACCAACACCCTACGGTCGCATTTCGAATCCCGCAGCCCCCACCACTTAACCCGAATTCAGCAGAATTCCCCGCGAAAGCGGGCGGAGGGCAAGCGCTATGCGCGCCGCGCCCGACGGGGTGTATGTCTCCCGAAGGGCGCCCGCTATGCGGGCGGGAATCCTCCCTTGGAGGATTCCAGGTGAGCCCCCGATTCGACAAATACGATTCGGGGGGTTTTTGCTCCCCTTTTTGTAACTTCTCAAGGACTAAATAATTATAGGAGACGATTTTGACTTTTTGTTACGCTAAACTTGTCCCGTTAAATTATTTCTATTTGGTTTTGTTAAGAGTTGTTAATTTCACTGGACTATCTGTAGTGATTTTATCCGCATTATTTTCGGTTGATAACAGTTTATTAATGAATTGTTGACATGTCTTAGACTCC
>JAKLEK010000476.1 GCA_022703115.1 Elusimicrobiota bacterium | reverse complement strand
CGAAGGCCTGGGGCTTACCGACCTGGCGCGGCCGCACGACTATATCTGTTTCACCTACGACCCCGCGGTGGCCAAGGACCTGGGCACCGCCTGGACGGACAAGCTGCTGGCGGGCTTCACGCGGCAGGGGGAGATCTTCTACACCTTCCGCTGGAGCCGGGAGAAGAAGGATTTCTACTTCGACATCGACGGCGCCGTGGCCGCCATGCGCCGTTTCGAGGAGCGGGGGAGCCTGGTGCGGCTGGTCGGCTTCCCCGCCTTCGCGCTGAAGCTCACCGAGGAGTATAAGAAGCGTTTCGGCCGCTACCCGAAGCTGAACCCGGAGAGCAGCGTGGTCACCGGCGGCGGCTGGAAGACCCTGGCCGACGAGGCCATGGACAAGAAGGTCTACCGCCGCATCCTCGCCGACAACCTCGGTATCCCGGTGGACAATGTGCGCGACCTCTTCGGCATGGTGGAGCACGGCGTGCCCTACGTGGACTGCCGGCTCGGCAATTTCCATATCCCCA
>JAKLEK010000475.1 GCA_022703115.1 Elusimicrobiota bacterium | reverse complement strand
CGCCCAGCGACAGCGAGCCCGTGTCGCCCATGAACACCTCGGCGGGGTGGCTGTTGAACCACAGGAACCCCAGCCCCGCGCCCAGCAGCGCCCCGCCGAACACGAACAGCTCGCTCGCCTCGGGCACATAGGTCAGGAAGAGGTAGTGCGACCAGTCGGCCCGGCTGACAATGTACGCGATGGCCGCGTAGGTGATGATGGAGATCACCGACACCCCGGCCGCCAGCCCGTCCAGCCCGTCCGTCAGGTTGACCCCGTTGGACATGCTCACCACCACCAGCACCACGAACAGGACATAGAGAAAGCCGAGGGGGATGAACAGGTCCTTGAACCCCGGCACGCCCAGCTTGGTGTGCAGGTCGGGGCGGCTCTGGGCCACCGCGTCGGGAAACGCGGTCTCCAGCAGCAGCCGGTTCGCGCGCACGACCTCCTTCTCCGACAGCGCCGGAAACCCGCGCGCGAGGAAGCCCGCCAGCTCCGGCGTGGGGCTGTCGGGGGTCCAGGACGCCG
>JAKLEK010000474.1 GCA_022703115.1 Elusimicrobiota bacterium | reverse complement strand
CGACTCCCAGATTATTTCTCGCCTGCGGGTATTCCGGCTTAAGGCGCAGCGCTTCGCGGTATTGGGCCATGGCCTCTTCGGCCCTGCCTGACGCCGCCAGGGCGAGACCGAGGTGATACCTGGCCTCTGGAAATTCCGGCCTCAGGCGCAGCGCTTCGCGGTACTGCGCGGACGCTTCCTCCCTTCTGCCGAGCTTAGTCAGCGCGAGGCCGAGATTATTATGCGCTTCCGGATAACCGGGCCGGATAAGCAGCGCCTTACGGTACTGCTCCATGGCCTCTTCGGTTCTGCCGAGGCCGGAGAGAACGATGCCAAGGTTATTGCGCGCTTCGGGATAATCGGGCCTGAGGCGCAGCGCTTTGCGATAAGCGTCGACGGCGGCTTCTTTACCGCCTGACGCCGCCAGGGCGAGACCCAGATTACTGTACGCTTCCGGGAAATCCGGCCTGAGGCGCAGCGCTTCCCGGCAGTGAGAGATGGCGTCATCTGTCCGGCCCAGCTTCAACAAGGC
>JAKLEK010000473.1 GCA_022703115.1 Elusimicrobiota bacterium | reverse complement strand
GGGGAACGGCCTCGACGCTATCGATCTCCCTGATCGAAACAGTCGTTTCAGGATGTTCTGCCTTCAACTGCCTGATCAGGCGCGGCAGAACATCAGCCATCGCCGCCGTAATCGCCCCGATGGTAAGAATGCCGCGCTGGCCGGCGGCTGCTTCCCGTACGGCAAGCTCCAACCTTTCCAGCTGCTCTGCAAGTTTTCGTACGGCGGGAAGAATTGCGGCGCCCTCCGGCGTCAGCCTGGTTCCCCGGCGCGACCGTTCGAACAGCTTGATCTTGAGCGCCTGTTCCAGCGCCTTGATTTGTGCGGTGAGCGGCGGCTGGGACATGCCGAGTCGCTCGGCAGCACGACCGAAATGCTGTTCCTCGGCCACGGCCAGGAACAGCCACAGGTGGCGGATCAGGCGAAAGTTGATCATTTGGCTGATACGATTTATGTATCTGAGCATTATATGATCAGTATTGGACGTATTAACGATACCGGTTCAGGATTCCTCCATCAACCCGTCGAAGAG
>JAKLEK010000472.1 GCA_022703115.1 Elusimicrobiota bacterium | reverse complement strand
CGCGCATTTATCTCACAAGACTCACTATCAACACCAGGAATCGGTCACGGGTCCTCCGTTCGCCGTCGCTCACTGCGGCCCGCGACCCCGGCTCGGAGCTACGCCCTGCTGGGCTCGCGCCTGCGCCTTTCGATTCCTGACGCGAGCCATAATTATGGCTCGCTGTGGGGGTACTCTGTAGAGTACCCCCACCAGGAATCGAACCTGGATTACCTGCTTAGAAGGCAGGTGCTCTATCCATTGAGCTATGGGGGCCTCTTTACAGACCCCGCCGGGCCGCCGGCGGGAGCCTATATTCTACTACATTAACGACGGACCAGCATTTCCCGCGGATGGAAGGCGCTGCGCCCGGAGAGAACGGCCAGCAGGTCGCCGGCCAGGTACAGGCTGCCGGCGGCGAGCACCGTGCCGCCTTGCGGGGCCAGCCGCAGGGCCAGCCGCAGCGCGGCGGCCGGGCTTTGCGCCACGGCGGTCCGGGCTTTGAGCGGGGCCGGCAGGAGCCTTTTCACGGCG
>JAKLEK010000471.1 GCA_022703115.1 Elusimicrobiota bacterium | reverse complement strand
ACCCCGCCGCCTGGCTGCCGGAGTACCCCAAGGCCGCGGCCAAGCTGCCGGCCCCGCGCCTGCTGAAGCTCGCCGCCCTGCTGCACGACATTGCCAAACCGCCAAAGGCCGCCATGATCAAGGGCCGGCTGCGCTTCTTCGGCCACGAGGAGCACGGCGCCGTGATGGCCGGGAAAGTGCTGGAAGGCCTGCGCCTGCCCCGCGCCGATATACGCCTGGTCTGCGCCATAATAGGCGCCCACCTGCGCCCAGGCAACCTGGCCGCCAACGAGTCGGTCTCGGACAGGGCGATGTTCCGCTTCTTCCGCACGCTCGGCGACAATACCGCCTCGCTGCTGCTGCTCAGCTGGGCCGACCACGCCAGCTATGTCACCGAAAAACAGCTTAAGGCCTTTCGCCGCCGCCTGCACGCCCAACCCGCGCCGCTGCCGCCCGGCCTGCCCTACAATTCGCCCAAGAAAACCCTGCGCTACATGCAGGTGCTGTCGCTGCTGCTGCGCGCCTACGTGCGCC
>JAKLEK010000470.1 GCA_022703115.1 Elusimicrobiota bacterium | reverse complement strand
GGCACCGCGGACTCCCATGTAAGGCGGTAACTAAGGCGCGAAGCGCCCTTTCTGACCGGATTTTTCCCTGAACGCATCTCAGCCTGGAAGACGAACATAAGAGAGGTATACCCGGATGAACACTGAAAAGATCGCGATAGTGGGCCTTGGAATAATCGCCCCGGACGCCCAGAATAAGGACCAATTTTGGAAGAACGTGCTCTCCGGCAGGAACTGCATAAGCGAAGTGCCGAAGGACCGCTGGGACTGGCGCCTTTACTATTCCGAGGACAGGAAAGTCTCCGATAAGACCTATTCCAAGATAGGCGGGTTCATAAAGGATTTCGTCTTCGATCCGATAAAGTACAAGATCCCGCCCCAGACGGCCACCCAGATATCCAGGCTCCAGCAGGTTACCATTGAGACCGTCCGCATGGCGCTGGAGGATTCCGGTTACGACAAGAAGCCGTTCGACCCGAAAAAGACGGCCGTGGTGCTGGGCAACGCGATGGGCGCGATGCGCAAGGAGATGACC
>JAKLEK010000047.1 GCA_022703115.1 Elusimicrobiota bacterium | reverse complement strand
CCGCAGCGGAAGGTGAACAGAGTGGTGCTTCTCGCCTTGCCTAGCTAGGGGATGGGTGGAGCGAGGGAAGCGAAAAGATGGCTCGGGCGGCAGGACCCCGAACCCGCACCAGCCAAAGGCCACTACAGCGGATGTCGGATGGGTGCTTCTCGGTCTCAGCCCGGCCGGCAGGAGGCTGCCTCCGGCGACCGCGAACCCCGGCAAAACAGCAAATCCATAGGAATCGGATAAGCGATGACAAGAACCCGGGGCGGCCGATCCCTCTGCGGCGGACTTATTCCCCTATGTCCTCGTACCAGAGCTTCGGCTTCGCCTTTATGAAAGCGGCCATCATCTCCCGGCACTCCGGCAGATCCAGATTGATAAGCTTCACCTTCCGGCGCGAGTACGCCTCCGGCCCCTTAAAAGTCCGGTTCTCGCCTATCACCACCACCGGTATCCCGTAAAGCAGAATGGCGCCGGTGCACATATGGCAGGGCGAAAGAGTGGAATAAATAACGCAATCGGCGTAATCGGAGGCCTTAAGCCGGCCCGCGTTCTCAAGGCAGTCCATCTCCGCGTGCAGAATAGCGGACCCCTTCTGCACGCGCCTGTTATGCCCCCGGCCGATTATTCTCCCCCGCCTGACCAGCACTGAACCTATCGGGATCCCCCCCTCCCTCAAGCCCTTGCGGGCCTCTTTTACCGCCTCCGCCATGAACCTGCGGTGCCCGGCCTGTTCCATATCGCCCCTCCCCGTTCCCCTTCGCTCCACACCAGCGGATTTTTTTGATACCATACAGACAATAGGATATAAAACTTATGGCAGAAAAAACCGCTTCCCGCATGCCGCTCCACCACCCTCCCCGCTCCGTGACCGTGGTCCATATGACCGCGGCCGACTTCAGGAACGCCAGACTGGAAGGGTTCCGGAAAGCGGAACTGCCGGACGGCGCCCTGGCCGCGGTCCCGGGCCGGTCCCGCTCCCTCTCCTCGCTGACCTCTGCGCCGCTTGAAGCGGCGGTCCTGTTCGACCAGGTACTCGCCGGCGCCAACGCCTCGCTCGGACCGAAGGACGCCATGGAACTCTCCGTGCGCGTGCGCGCCGGCGGACGCTGGAGCCCCTGGTTCCGCTTCGGCGGCATCGGCCCCGGCGGCAGGGCGGCCAGCGCCGGAAAACAGGAGAACTCTTTCGGCCGCATGGACACCGACGTCCTGACCCTGAAAAGGAAGGCCGACGGCCTGCGCTATCGCGTGGTCCTGAGGACCGCCCCCGGCTCCAAGGCCTTCCTGAAACTGGTCTCACTCACCTTCACCGACAACTCGGCGCCTTACGACGCGGCCCGCGCGGAACGCGATCCCCGGTCCTCCGGGCCGGTGCGCCTGAAAGTGCCGGCGATATCGCAGATGGTCCAGCGGGCGCCCTGCGCCAGGGACATATGCAGCCCCACTTCCCTCGCCATGGTCCTGCGCCACTTCGGCCTGAAGGCCGGCGCGCTCGCTACGGCCGCGGCGGTCTTCGACCACGACGCCCGTATATACGGCAACTGGACCCTGAACACCATGTACGCCGGCTGCAGAGGGCTCTACGCCTGGCCGGCGCGTTTCGATTCGCTCGAGGAAGCGCGCAGCTACCTCGAATCGGGCATACCGATCGTGGTCAGCCTGACTTTCGGCCCCGGCGAACTCAAAAGATCGCCGCTTAAAAGCACCAGGGGGCACCTTATGGTCCTCCGGGGCTTCGACGCCCGCGGGCGCGCGCTGGTTAACGACCCGGCCTCTCCGGACACGGCCGGAGTGCCGCGCGTCTACGAAAGAAAGGAATTCGCCCGCGCCTGGCTCAGGAACAAGTTCGGGACGGCCTACGTGATAACGCCGCTGGAACGCATGCCGCTCACCGCGAAAGCGCCTTTCGCCGAACTCTATTCCCGTCCGCCCGGCGTCGGCAAAAAGGAGCGGACCCGGCACATCGAGACCCAGGTCCTGCCCCTTGAACGCGTGGATTTCATGGGCTCCAGCGGCGGCTGGCTGAAGGTCTCCGCCGCCGAACAGCCCCGCCAGGAGAAACCGGGCGTGGGCTTCAGGCCGTATTCGGGATGGATAAGGTCCGGGAGCGAGGCGTTCCGCCTCTTTCTGGGACCGGACGCGGTAGTGCGGTCAAAAAAAGCCCGGCTCAAAGGCGGCCCGGTAGCCGAGCTCTCCATGGGAGCGCGCGTCCGCGTGCTGAGGCGCGGCAAGGATTCTCTCGCCAGGGTGCTCCTGCCGGGCGGGGCCCCGGCCCTGATAAGGGAAAAAGACCTGAACTTCCTGCCTTGCCGGACCGGGAAGACGCTTCTGCGGCGCAGGATACTCGCCACGGCGCGCCAGTTCCTCGGCGACAAGTATTACTGGGGCGGCCGGTCGGGCTACGGCACCGACTGTTCCGGCCTGGTGAACCTCTCCTACCGGGTCTGGGGCATGGACCTGCCCCGCAACGCCTCGGACCAGTACGTCCACGCCGGACCGCTGCGCGGGCGCATGAGACCGGCGGACCTTATCTTCTCCACCGCGAAGAGCGACCCTGCCAGAATAAACCACGTGATGCTCTACTCCGGGGGAGAGAAGCTGATAGAGGCGACGCAGGAATCCGGCTCGGTGCGCGAGGTTACCTTCAGGAAGAAATTCGGAGCCGACCTGGCCGGGATCAGGAACGGAAGCATGGTGAACGGACGCAGGGTGTTTTTCAGGACCGTACTATGACCACCAGCACAGCCGACAAAGTAAAGAACGTATTCCCGCGGGCCGGGGAGGTGCCGGCCAAAGCGCGCATCGAACCCCTGGAACAGAAGGATTATCTTCTGGGCGGACGCCTGAAGACCTGGAAAGGGCCGGCGCAGAAAGTGTTCTCCCCCGTCTCTACCGCCGGGCCGGGCGGGCCGGAACGCGTGTACCTGGGTTCGTACCCGAAGCTCACCGAGCGCGAGGCGCTGGCGGCCCTGGACGCCGCGGTACGGGCCTACGACGACGGCAAGGGCCCCTGGCCCACCGCCTCCGTGGAAACGCGCATAGCAGCGGTCGAGAACTTCGTCCGCAGGATGAAAGAGAAGCGCGCCCTGACCGTCAAGCTGCTCATGTGGGAGATAGGCAAGTCCGCGGAGGATTCGGAGAAGGAGTTCGACCGGACCGTGGAGTACATAGTCGATACCGTTAACGCCCTGAAGGACCTGGACCGCGCCTCGTCGCGCCTCTCGATCGACCAGGGCGTGATAGCGCAGATAAAGAGGGCGCCGCTGGGGACCGTGCTCTGCATGGGCCCGTACAACTACCCGCTCAACGAGACCTTCACCACGCTCATACCGGCGCTGATAATGGGCAACACCGTGGTCTTCAAACCCCCTAAATACGGCGTGCTCCTGCACCGCCCGCTGCTCGAGGCCTTCCGCGACTCGTTCCCGGAAGGGGTGGTCAACACGATCTACGGAGAAGGACGGAAAATAATAGGGCCGCTCATGCGGTCCGGAAAGGTCAACGTGCTGGCCTTCATCGGCTCCAGCCGGGTGGCCGACGTGCTGAAGCAGCAGCACCCCAAGCCCCACCGCCTGCGCTGCGTGCTAGGCCTGGACGCGAAGAACGCCGGCATAGTGCTGCCCTCCGCCGACATCGGCCTCGCCGTAAAAGAGTGCCTGTCCGGGGCGCTCTCCTACAACGGCCAGCGCTGCACCGCGCTGAAGATGCTGTTCGTCCACCGCTCGGTGCTGAACGAATTCCTGGAAAAACTCGTAACGGAGGTGGACGGGCTCAAGATAGGCATGCCGTGGGAGCCCGGCGTTAAGATAACCCCGCTGCCGGAGGACGAGAAAGTCCCCTATATGGCGGAGGTCATAGCCGACGCCGTTAAACACGGGGCCAGGGTGATCAACGAGGGCGGCGGCCTGACGAACGGGAATTTCGTGTACCCCGCCGTAGTCTACCCGGCCGCCCCGGCCATGCGGCTCTGGCGCGAGGAGCAGTTCGGCCCGGTGGTGCCGGTGGCCCCGTTCGACGACGTAAGCGAGCCGCTCGCCTACGTGGTGGACTCCGATTTCGGCCAGCAGGTGAGCGTGTTCGGCTCGGACCCGGACGCGATAGCCCCGCTGGTGGACACCCTGGTGAACCAGGTCTGCCGCGTGAACGTCAACAGCCAGTGCCAGCGCGGCCCGGACGCGCTGCCGTTCACCGGCCGCAAGGATTCCGCCGAGGGCACTCTTTCGGTCTCCGACGCGCTCCGCGCTTTCTCCATACGGACCCTCGTCGCCGCGAAGGAATCGGGCGCGAACAAGGACCTGCTGCGGGGCATCATGCGCGGCCGAAAATCCAAGTTCCTGAGCACGGATTTCATACTGTAAGGAGGGCGCCGGTATGCCGGCAAAAAACGCCGCCGCCATTATTTCGATCCTGAAAGCGCGCTATCCGCGCGCGGGCTGCTCCCTTTCCCATCGCAGCCCTTTCGAGCTCCTGATAGCCACCATCCTGTCGGCGCAGTGCACGGACGAACGGGTGAACAAGGTCACCCCGGCGCTCTTCCGGAAATATCCAGGCCCGCGCGAGATGGCCGCTGCCCCGCTCAGGGACCTGGAGGCGGCAGTGCGCTCCACCGGTTTCTACCGGTCCAAGGCGATGTCGATCAGGGAAACCTCGAGGCTGCTGGCGGAGAATTTCGGCGGCAGGGTGCCGGCCGACATGGACTCGCTGCTGACGCTGAGAGGAGTGGCCCGTAAGACGGCCAACGTGGTGCTCGGGTCCGCCTACGGCATAGCCGCCGGGATAGTGGTGGATACCCACGTCAAAAGGCTGGCGTTCCGGTTGGGCCTGACGAAGGCGACGGACCCGGTGAAGATCGAAAAGGACCTGATGGCGGAGATACCGAAGAAGGACTGGATCTGGTTCGCGCACGCCCTAGTGCTTCACGGCCGGGCGCTCTGCCGCGCCAGGGCCCCCGAATGCGGCGCCTGCCCGCTGGCCCGGCTCTGCCCTGGCAAATGCGCAGCGGCTAAAGGTTGAAGAAGGTCTTTATCTTGGAGAACAGGTTCTGCTGTTCGTTCTTCAGGCCCCCGGAGTCGGAAGAGGCCATCGCGCCTTTCGCCTCCTCCAGTTCCATGCGCCTTTTGGCGAGCATCAGAGCGATCGCCTCGGCAATTTCAGGGCGGCTGGAGAGCACCTCGCCGAACCCTTCCCGGTCCAGACGGTAGCAGCGGACGTCCGAAACGGCGACGGCCGTGGCCGAGCGCGGCTCGCCGGTCAGAAGTCCCATCTCACCCAGGAAATCCCCGGGGCCAAGGGTCTTGACGGCCCGGTAGGCGCCGGAATGTCCGGAATGCACGCGGACCTCCGCGTTCCCCTCGTAGATCATATAAAGCCAGTCGGCCACGGCGCCCTGGCGCGTTATTACTTCCCCCGCGGCGAAAGGCGTCGGGATAAGCCTGCCGGCCAGGACTTCCCTTTCGGCGTCGCTCAGGACCCCGAACACATAAATACCCTTCAGGGCCCTTATTCTGCGGTCCATCTCCTCTTTCCGGCCCTTCTCCACCGCGTCGCGCGCGCCTTCGGTGACCATGATCGACCGGGACGGAATGGAAAGTTTTATCCCTTCGCGCGAAAGCGCGTAATATATCCTGCTCCTCACTTTTGAATCCGTGGTGCCGGGCATGGAAAGGTCGGTAAGCCAGTAGCGCGCCTCGTACGACACGCAGCTCTCCCGGAAATCCCTGATCACGCACGCCGGAGGCGGGTCCACGGCAACGCATTCCGGGGGGTCGTCCTTCAGCGCCCTTTCCACCGCGCGTATCACCTCGCCCGGCGCGCGGTCATAGTAGACGTTGAAAAGAGCGGTCCTGAAGCTTTTGTTCCCCGCGGCGCTGCCGACCACCACCACCGTGCTCTTCATCAGTATGATGTTGGGGATAATGACCAGATCGCCGTCCAGCGTCTCCAGCGTGGTCTGGCGCCAGCGTATTTCGCGCACCACGCCCTCGTTGCCGTCGATGCGTATCCTGTCCCCTGGAACGAAAGAGTTCTCCAGGTGCAGCACCATGCCGCCGAGGATGTTCCCGAGCGTGTCCTGCAGCGAGATCGCGACCACGGCGGTGACCAAAGCAGAAGTGGCCATGAGGCCGCTGAGGTTGGCCCCCGAGGCCGAACTCACCGCCAGTCCGGCCGCCACATACGCGGCGGCGAGGATCAGGTCTTCCATTAGCCTGGGAATCCTGGCGCCGAGCTTCGGCAGCAGCAGGGAGAACGAAAGCGCGCCCGCCACATTCACCGCGGCTATCGCGGCGAGCAGCCGGGAAAGCAGCAGCCCCATCCGCGAGAACCCTCCGCCAGGGGAGCCGAACGCGCCCACGACCAGAAGCCCGGCGAAAGAACAGAGGGCCAGCAGCGCGGCCGCGCCCATGCGTTTGCGGGAGGAACGGTCTAAATAGTAGATAAGCGAGATCAGCGCCAGGAAAGCCGGGTAGAACCACGCCATGAACGGACTTATGGTATTTGAGAGCATATATTTACAGGTTGGTTATGTCCTGGAAGATAACGCCGGCGCCGCTGGCCACCCCGTCCACGCCTTTGATGCTTATGGAGCTGTAGCCGATGACCTTGATCCGGCCCCCGACGGACAGTTTGAACTCCTGACGGCGCACCGTCTTCCCGAGCTTCAGCACGTCGCCGATGGCGCTCACGATGTTCGGCGAGAGCTGGAACAGGGAAATTATGTTCTTTCCCATGTACTCCCCGCCGACATCGAAGATCTCCTGCGCCTTTGGGTTGAAAAAGATCACCTTACCCGAAAGGTCCACGCCGATGAAGCCGCCGGAAAGGTTGTTTATCGTGCTCTCCACCTTCATGGTGAGCTGGGCCACCGTGTTCTCAAGGCGGCACACGTACGCGTCGCGGGCGGCCAGCGAAGCGGCCATGGCGGCCAGGCGCAGGTCCTCTTCCCCGAAAGCGCCGCCGGCCGCGCGGTTGATGAACTCCGCGACCCCGAGCAGCCTGCCGCCCGCCAGGGCCGGCACGGCCATGACGCTCTTGGTAACGAACCCGGAAAGCATGTCCACTTTCTTGGTGAAGCGCGGGTCCGAGCCGGCATCCGCGACCAGGATCGGCTTGCGGTTCTCGGCGCACCAGCCGGCTATGCCCTGATAACCGAAGCTCATGCCGACTATATCGCTTCCGACCGGCCCCATGCTGCGCCTGAAGGTGAGGGTCTTCTGCTTCTCTTCGGCCTCGAAATAGGTGGCGGCCTCGCTCCCTATGGCGGCCGCACAGACGGTTATCATCTGGTCCCAGATCCCGTCCTCGGTCCCGGCCGGCGCGGAGGACAGCTTCTCGAAAAGGGAATACAGCTCGGAGAAATGGTCCCGGTTCATCTTTTCTTCTTCCCGTCTTCCTTACGGGCCTTGACCCCGAACAGGTCCAGCACTCCGGAAGCCACCGTCTCGGCCAGTCTCCGCTGGAAGACCGGGGAGTTCAGCATCTCCTCCTGCTCAGGCATTATCATATAGGCGCTCTCGACCAAAATGGCCGGCATGGAGGTCTGGCGGACTACGGCGTAATCGCCGTAGCGCAGCCCCCTGTCCGGGAGCGGGATGTTCCTGACGTAAGACCGGTGCACCGCCCTGGCCAGCTCCATGCTGTGCCTGTGATAGTAGAATATGGTGAAGCCCTTGGGATTGGCGAACGGGTCCTCCCCGTCCGGAATGGCGTCGTTATGCAGACTGATGAAAATGTCGCCGTTAAAGGCCTTGGCCAGTTTCGGCCGGTCGGTCAGCCCCACGGTCTCTTCGCCGCTGCGGGTCATATAGACCGTGGCGCCCAGCGCCGTCAGCTCGTCCCTCAGCTTGTACGCGGTCTCGATGTTCACCTGGTATTCGAAACTCCCCATCGGACCTATCGCGCCGTCGTACGGGGGCGAGGTCCTGGGCGAATGGCCCGGGTCCACTACGGCGCGCAGACCGGCCAGCGGTCTGGGCCAGACCCCCGACACCGAAGGCCGCTTCTTGAAATCCACGTTCATGGAACGCGTACCCGGGTATACGTCGTACCCCCACAGCTCCGAACCCGGCTGGAACTCGAAATCCACCGCCACGGTGTTCTCGCCGATCTGAGTGACATGCGCCTGTCTGATGAAAGTATCGGACGAATCGTACACCACCCAGTTGGTGTGCTCGTTGACGTAATACAGCGTCAGACGCAGAGAGTTCTCCTTCGCCTCCGCGATATAAGGCGCCGGGTAGTAGGTATAGATAGAAGCGGTGGCTCCGGATGGCGTTCTGGAGACGCGGATGGTCCCGGTCTCGTTAAGCGGCAGGAAGCCGGCGGTCGTGGAAACCGAAACCTTTGAGTCGTCCACCCAGGCCGTCTCGGAACGGGACAGCTTTATGCGGCGGGTCCTGCCCTCACGTCCGTCCGACAGCAGCCGTACGCCCTTCGGCAGGAACATCAGATAGCCGGAATCCACCCCGCTGCGCAGGATCACCGTATCCGTGGACGTTTCCACCACCACGGGCCTGCGCTGCACGCTCACGCGCACTTTGGCAGTGGAACGGGCGGTGGACGCGAAGAGGCCGGTCTTGAACTTCACCGACAATTCCGCGTTCCTGGCTTCGTCCTCGTCCTTTATCCTGTAAACTCCGTAGTACCTGCCGGAACCGGCCGGCATTTCGGCCATCTGTACTTCGTGCGCCAGGCCCTTCACGCTGAAAACCGCGTTCTTCCCCGGGGTGCCGTCAGCCAGCACGTTAAGAGAGTCCCCCGGGGCCAGCGCCAGGTCGTCCGAGGGATGGACCAGTTCCATCCGCAGCGTGGAAGTGGACCTTACGGGAGTCGGCCTTATCCTGATATTGCGCGTGTACGTAGTAGTGGCGCCGTCCAGCAATTCGCACTTGAAAGCGAAATTTCCTTCTTTGACCGGCAGATACGCTATAAAAGCCCCGTTCCTGTAGACGTCGATCCTGGAACCGTTTATGTAGAAAGGGGCCGTGGACGGTTTCACATTGCCGAAGAGGAAGGTCTTCTGCAAAGTCGGAAGCTGGTCGCCTTCCGAGGGATACATGATCTTTATCTCTCCGGCCGAGGCCGGACCCAGAGACAGACACAGCAACATCGAAAGAGCGGACAATAATATAGTCGTTTGTTTCATGTTCTTTAAAGAAACCGCAATATTAATTCAACAGCCCCCGGACTATCCTTTATTATAATATATTTCCTCGGAACGGACTTCCGCGCCGTCCCGGGCCAGGCGAACGCGTAGAATTATGAAGAGAGAGAGCCATATACTGTACTGTCTGCTGGCCGCGGCGCTTTGCGCCGTCCCCGCGCGCGCCAACGACCTCACCGCCCTGCTCCCCGGCTCCCGCCCGGACGCCATGGGCACCGCTTTCTCCACCCTGTCCGACGACCCCTACGTCATCTTCTACAACCCCGCCGGCCTAGCCGGCATCCCCTCGGTGGAGAACCGCTTCGGCCTAGCCCG
>JAKLEK010000469.1 GCA_022703115.1 Elusimicrobiota bacterium | reverse complement strand
TTTGCGCGAGGAACCAAAAAAGGTTTATCATGGCCCTCGAGGAGGCTCCATGGACCTGGAAAAATACATCCGCGACGTGCCCGA
Organism: Elusimicrobiota bacterium; assembly: GCA_022703115.1. Taxonomy (GTDB): domain Bacteria; phylum Elusimicrobiota; class Elusimicrobia; order Elusimicrobiales; family UBA9959; genus YA12-FULL-51-18. The sequence continues at coordinate 435 of JAKLEK010000469.1, read as the reverse complement.
TTTCCCCCGGAAGGGGATTGTCTTCAAGGACATCACCACGCTGCTGCAGGACGGCGACGCCTTCCGCCATGCCGTCAACCGGATGGTCAAAAAACACCTCGACGAGAAGATCGACAAGGTCCTGGGCATCGAGGCCCGCGGCTTCGTGCTCGGCGGAGTCATGGCCTACAAGCTGCACTGCGGCTTCGTGCCGGCGCGCAAGCCGGGCAAGCTGCCGTACCGCTCCAAGCGCGAGGAATACACCCTGGAATACGGGGCGAACGCCCTGGAGATCCATGAGGACGCCATCGGCGCGGGGGAGCAGGTACTGATCGTCGACGACCTGCTGGCCACCGGCGGCACGGCCGCCGCCGTCTGCGAGATGGTGGAAAAGCTGGGCGGCAAGGTGGCCGGGGTGGCCATGCTCATCGAGCTGGAGTTCCTCAAGGGCCGGGC
>JAKLEK010000468.1 GCA_022703115.1 Elusimicrobiota bacterium | reverse complement strand
AGCCATGTAGAGGCTGAGGAAATGAGACAGGTCCTTGTTTTCCGAATAAGCGTAGGACTGCGCTCCGTTAAGAGCGGTCTTCACAAGGGCTTTCTCACCGGAGGCCATGGTGGCCGCCACGAACTCATTGATCAAGGGCACGAAGCCGTTCATCGAAGAACCCTTTACGAGGCTCTGCGTATGGTCCTGACTGCCGTAATGGTCCGCGTAAGCGTCCACCGCCAGCTTGCCCATCTCTTCGGCGCTCATGGTGGGTTTGGCCACGAGAGGTTTGAGCATGGTGTTATAGGTATATCCGTCGCCGGGTTCGGTCTCTTCCGACCCAACTATATAATCGGCATAGTCTTTGATCTCGTAGGTGACTTCCGGCATCTGCATAAGGCAGGCGTCCGAGCCGTATACGTCAACTTTACCGATCTCTTTAAGCGCCATTCCCAGCTGAGGGGTGGTAATGTGATTATCGGTCTCGTCGTCGTAAGATATGCCTCTGGATTGCAGGGAGCGTGACTTTATCCAGCCG
>JAKLEK010000467.1 GCA_022703115.1 Elusimicrobiota bacterium | reverse complement strand
AGCGGGATCGAGGAAAGGGTCATCGGACGGAACGGAAGACGCGGGCGCGGGGACGTCAAGCCCCAGAAGCGGCACGGTAAGGAAGAGCAGCGCGAGATAAGCACAGCGTCGGATAAGGAACATTATCTCTCTCACGGACGAAAAAAAACGAACATGAACCGGCCGTCAGGCCGTCACTTCGTTCCCTGGCGCCCCGGATTCTAGGGTCCGGAGGTGGATACTCCCCCGCCTCTTCGGGGGATTACAAGGTACGTTATTATTCTACCCTGACGGCCGGTAACGGGCAAGGCGCTTTGGGCCCTGATTTTAAAGGCAAAAGACCCATTTTCCGGCTGGGCCCAAAGGCCCATGTCCATCCCCAAAAAACTGAAAACGGCGGGTTGCCGGTTCAGGGTCCTGCCGGGCATGGGACCCTTCGGGCCTGCGGCCGGCCCGGCGACTGACCTATGGGCGTGCCGCAACAGGGCCTATGGCCCACAGGCGGCCTACGCGCCGGTTCCAGAACGCTGAATTGTGCTTC
>JAKLEK010000466.1 GCA_022703115.1 Elusimicrobiota bacterium | reverse complement strand
ACGAGGACGACGCCACCCGCAAGGCCAAGACCCTGGCGGCGGCCGCGATCCAGCGCGTCAACCGCCACCATGCGCTGGAAACTCGCGAAGTGAAGGTGCATCCCGATGTGATGGTCGTCGGCGGCGGCATCGCCGGCATGCAGGCCGCACTCGACATCGCCAACGGCGGCCACAAGGTCTACCTGGTCGAGAAGCAGACCACTATCGGCGGCCATATGCTGCAATTCGACAAGACCTTCCCTACGCTGGACTGCGCGGCCTGCATCGGAACCCCCAAAATGGTGGAGGTGGCCCAGAATCCGAACATTACGCTCTACTCCTACAGCGAGGTCAAGGAGGTAAGCGGGTTCATCGGCAATTACACCGTCACGGTGCGGCGCCATCCCCGCTACGTGAAGGAGGGTATCTGCACCGGGTGCGGCGAGTGCGCCAAGGCCTGCCCGGTGTCGGTTCCAAACGACTGGGACGTCGGCATCGGGACCCGCCAGGCCATCGGCCGGGCGTTTCCGCAAGCCATTCCGAT
>JAKLEK010000465.1 GCA_022703115.1 Elusimicrobiota bacterium | reverse complement strand
TTTGGCTATTCTTTGCATATCCTCTCCGGCCGGACCCGGGGCGGGCGGCCGATAAGGATATGGTATCAAAAATGGCCGGCGATTTGAACTCGCGGAAGAGGGGGGCTGCGCCCGGCGGGAAAAACGAGAGCCCCCGTCGTGTTCGACGGGGGCTCTTCACCATCACTGCTGACCGCTAGGGGCTGGAGCGGGCCGCGGGCGCGCTATTCAGCGGGCACGGCAGCCTGACCACCCGCCCGGCCGCGCCCGCAGGATCGGGAAAGGGCGCGGAACCGGGTGCTACGCGTCGGGAACCGAACCACCATCGAACCACCGCACTTCCGGGGACCCCCAGGGCCGCCGGCCGACGCTGCCGATATCAAAGAGCTGACTGCATATTGAGTATAGCGTGGGGGAGTTGACTTGTCAAGACCCAATTTGGTCCTATGCGCTTTTTCCGCGGTTATCCCAAGAAAATTGGAAACGGCGGGTTGCCTGTTCAGGGTCCTGCCGGGCATGGGACCCTTCGGGCCTCCGGCCGGCCC
>JAKLEK010000464.1 GCA_022703115.1 Elusimicrobiota bacterium | reverse complement strand
GTCGTCGACCGCCGTGTCGGGAAAGAGTGTTGTGCGGCGTGTAAATTCCGGGCCGCGCGGCATCAGTACCACAACATGCAGGTGCGTGCGGCCCATCTTCAACACCCGCTCGAAAGCCTTGCCCTTGGCAAAAAATGCCGCCTGCAGCCCCTGCAAGGCCAGCAGATAACTCTCCAGACGCAGGATCAGCGCCAGCCGGAAGGCGGTCGGATAGGTATCGTTGGTCGATTGCCCGTAATTGACATGGTCGTTCGGATGAACGTACTGGTATTCCCCCTTGGCGTGGCCAAGGCTTTCCAGTGCCATGTTGGCGATCACCTCGTTGGCGTTCATGTTGGTCGAGGTACCGGCGCCGCCCTGGATGAAATCGGTGACGAACTGGTCGCACATTTCGCCGGCGATCAGGCGGTCACAGGCGCCGATGATGGCATTGGCGATCCCCGCGTCGAGCACGCCGAGATCCCGGTTGGCCTGCGCCGCCGCCTTCTTGACATAACCGAAGGCCTTGACGAAGAACGGCTCGGACG
>JAKLEK010000463.1 GCA_022703115.1 Elusimicrobiota bacterium | reverse complement strand
GCCGTCCGCAAGTCGGCCGGCATCTTCGACGTCAGCCACATGGGCCAGGTCTTCGTTACCGGCCCCGACGCCTTCAACCTCCTCCAGAAAACCAACGCCAACGATCTCCGGAAAGCCACCCCGGGCCAGGGCGTCTACTCCCACGTCACCAACCCGAACGCGGGCCTGGTCGACGACATCATCGCCTTCTGCCTGGCGCCGGAGCGCTACCTGGTCATCGTCAACGCCACCACCTCCACCAAGGACTACGAGTGGTTCAAGACCCAGGGCACCAAGATGCACGTGAAGGTGGAGAACCACAGCGACAATTTCTCCATGATAGCGGTGCAGGGCCCGAACGTTCCCAAGATGTTCGACGAGTTCGCCCCCGAGGCCCTCAAGCTCCCCCGCTTCGGCATCATAGAGAAGGACCTGCTGGGCGAGCACTGCTACATCAGCCGCACCGGCTATACCGGCGAGGACGGCTTCGAGATAACCGCCCCCCACAAGATCATAGTCCAGCTCTGGGAGAAGATGCTGGAACTGGGC
>JAKLEK010000462.1 GCA_022703115.1 Elusimicrobiota bacterium | reverse complement strand
TGCTTATGGAATTCGTTGACCGGGTTGAGCCCTACCGCTATCAGCAGGGTGTCCGCCTTGAAGGTCCGTTCGGAGCCGGGGACCGGCCGGAACTTGTCGTCCACCGCGGCCGTCGTCACGCTCTCGAGCTCCTTTTTCCCGTCGGCCCGAACTATGGTGCGGCGGGTGTATATCGGCACGCCCATGCGCTTTATCTTGTCCGCGTGCACCTTGTAGCCGCCGCACTCCGGCATGGCCTCGATCAGTCCGACGACTTCTATGCCGGCCTGCAGGGCGTGATAGGCCGCGATCAGTCCGACGTTGCCGCCTCCCACCACGAACAGGCGTTTGGCCGGGCGCACCAGGTCGCGGTTGACCAGGGTCTGGAAGGCGCCGGCCCCGTACACTCCCGGCAGGGTGTTGCCGGGGAAGACAAGGCTCTTTTCCCTGGCCCCGGTGGCGCTTATCAGGACCTTGGGCCTTATAAGGTAATAGGCGTCCCCGCGCAGGACGCCGGCTTTTTTATCCGAGAAGACCGCCAGCCAGGTGG
>JAKLEK010000461.1 GCA_022703115.1 Elusimicrobiota bacterium | reverse complement strand
CCTGACCTTCAGAGCCATAGGTATGTTCCGCCGGCGCGCACCGGAAAAGGGTTAGGGCTGGGCGGCGCCCGGGGCCGCCGGAGCGGCGCCCTCCTGCGGACCCGCTTTGGGTTCCTCTTTCTTCACGGTCCTTCTCTTGGAAGGCTCCAGGTACGCCTTGAGATTAGCCTCCACCACGCTGGGCGCGGCCCCGCTCTGAAGAAGCAGCACGCCGCGTATTATGATCTCCTTGACGAAGAGCTCCTCTTCGGAGCGGTGCTTGAGCTTGCCGGCCATGGGCAGGAACAGCCAGTATCCCGCGCCGAGCCCGTAGAAAGCGGCGGAAAGCGCCAGCGCCATACGGCGCGGCACCTGAGCCACGTCGTCGATGGACGCCAGCATCATTATCATGCCCAGCACCGTGCCGATGATGCCGAACGCCGGAGCGTAGGTCCCCAGGGCGTTGAAGATCTCCCTGCCGACTTTGTGGCGCTCGCGTATGAAATCCAGCTCGGTCTCCAGCATGTTCCTTATGAACTCATGGTCGGCGC
>JAKLEK010000460.1 GCA_022703115.1 Elusimicrobiota bacterium | reverse complement strand
GGGGATTTTACCGCAGAGGACGCAGAGAACGCAGAGGAAATCAGGAAGGAATAGAGACGAATGAATTCGGCGTCTGGCAGAGCCGACGAATGAATTCGGCGTCTGGTAGGTCAAGCCTGCTGGAAGCAGGCTGCGGGTGGCTGACTGATGACAGCCGTGGTTTACGCACAATGCGGACCGGCGGACGTTCTGCAGATAACCCGACGAATGAATTCGTCGTCTGGTAGGTCAAGCCTGCTGGAAGCAGGCTGCGGGCCATCTCCCCAACCTGCTTCAGCAGGTTTCTTGTGTCAGGCCGCAAGTCACCTGTGCCTGTGGACGCGACGAACGAATTCGTCGTCTGGTAGAGCCGACGAATGAATTCGGCGGCTGGTAGACCCGACGAATGAATTCGTCGTCTGGCAGTTCAAGCCTGCTGGAAGCAGGCTGCGGGTGGATGAGCCGACTTGCGGTTTTGCATAGAGCGCCAGGTAGGTGAGACTCCGCGTGAATTCCGGGCTCTTTTGACACGGTAGGGCCCGGTGCTATAA
>JAKLEK010000046.1 GCA_022703115.1 Elusimicrobiota bacterium | reverse complement strand
GCAACAAGATAGACGTGATCCTCAAGGACGACAACGTATGTTCCGTTTCGGATAACGGCCGCGGTATCCCTGTCGATCCGATGAAGGACGTCAAAGACCCGAAGCTTAAAGGCAAATCCGCGCTCGAAGTGGTCCTTACCGTGCTGCATGCCGGCGGGAAGTTCGAAGGCGGCGGATATAAGGTCTCCGGCGGTCTGCACGGCGTGGGCGTGTCCGTGGTGAACGCGCTGTCGGAATGGATGGAGGTCCTGGTTCACCGGGACGGAAAGATCTGGCGGCAGGAATACAAGCGCGGAAAACCGCAGGCCGAGGTCAAGCCGACCGGGAATACGGACCATCACGGCACGGTCGTGTCCTTCAAGGCCGACGCCGAGGTTTTCGGGGATAACGTCCTCTCCTTCGACACCATCTCCAACCGGCTTCGCGAGCTGGCGTTCCTTAACCCCGGCTGCCGCATAACGATAATAGACGAGAGGGAAGAGGGAAAGAAACACACCTTCTTTTTCGAAGGCGGCATAAAGCAGTTCGTGAAATTCCTGAACACTAATAAGCAGGTCCTGAACGACGAACCTATCTTCATCTCCAAGACCGAAGGGAACACTATGCTGGACCTGGCCATCCAGTATAATACCGATTATTCCGAAACGATCTTTTCGTTCGTAAATAATATCAAGACCATAGAGGGCGGCACCCATGTCTCCGGTTTCCGCTCTTCCCTTACCCGGGTCATAAACGATTACATAAAGAAGTACGAGATGTCCAAGGACAAGGAATACAACGTTACCGGCGACGACGTGAGGGAAGGGCTCACGGTGGTCGTATCGGTGAAGATACCTCATCCGCAGTTCGAAGGGCAGACCAAGACCAAGCTGGGCAACGGCGAGGTGGAAGGGATAGTCAAGACCCTGACCGGCGAGGCCCTCGGGGTATTCTTCGAGGAACATCCGTCCATAGCCAAGGCGATATGCCAGAAAGGGCTCGGGGCGGCCGAGGCCAGGGAAGCCGCCCGCCGCGCCAAGGACCTCGCGCGCCGCAAGGGCTCTCTTACCGATTCCGGACTGCCGGGAAAACTGGCGGACTGCCAGGAAAAAGACCCGAAGAGGTCAGAGATATTCATAGTTGAGGGAGATTCGGCCGGCGGCTCGGCCAAACAGGGCAGGGACCGGGTGTTCCAGGCGATACTGCCGCTGCGCGGAAAGATCCTTAACGTGGAGAAATCCCAGCTGGTCAAGATCATTTCCAGCGAACAGATACGCAATATCATATCCGCCATAGGGACCGGGATCGGCGAAGGTGATGACGGGTTCAACATAGAGAAGCTTCGTTACCACAAGATCATAATAATGGCGGACGCGGACGTGGACGGTCAGCATATACGGACGCTTATGCTCACCTTCTTCTACCGCCAGATGCGGCAGCTGGTGGAACAGGGACATATCTATATCGCGCAGCCTCCTCTCTATAAGGTCAAGAAGGGGAAATTCGAGGCCTATTTCGAGAACGAGGAGAAACTGCAGAAGTGGCAGCTCAAAGAAGCCCTCTCCGGCATATCGGTGAAGGCCGGGGGAAAGAAGCTGGACGATAAGGATATCTGCGAACTGATAGATCTGACCATCGCCGCCGAGAACGCCTGCAGGCGGCTGGAGAGCAAGAACCTCACCCTCAAGGATTACCTCAAGTTCCAGTCGGAAGGGCGCGTGCCCCTGTACCGCATCGAGACGGGGCCGGAGACCTACCGCTATTTCTTCACCGAAGAGGAATGGACGAACTACGAGAACGAGTACGTGCAGAAGAAGAAGGACGCGCTGGCCAAAGAGGGCAAGGCCGAGGCGGAAATAGACGAGGACGACCTGGGACCGGATTTCCAGACGCTCGGGGAGTTCACTCGGCTCAACGGGGTTTCCGCCAAGCTGAAGCCCCACGGCTACACGCTGGCCGATTTCCAGGTGGAGGACGAGAAGGCCCCTGTCCGGTTCGAGCTTTCCACCGAAAAGACGCTGGTCACCGCCAGGGACCTGCGCACGCTAATGGAGAACGTGATGAAAGCCGGCGCGGCGGGAGCTCATATACAGCGATATAAAGGTCTCGGCGAAATGAACCCGGAACAGCTCTGGGAGACCACGATGGACCCGATGAAGCGTAAGCTGCTCAAGGTCTCTCTGGAGGATCCGGCCGAGGCCGAAAAGATGTTCACCACCCTGATGGGCGACAAGGTCGAGCCGCGGCGCGTGTTCATAGAGCAGAACGCCCTGGCCGCCCGCAACCTGGATATTTAAATAACGGAGTCAACAATGGCAGAGCACAAGGACCATACGCAGAAACAGCCGGAAATGTTCGTCAATATCGCCGACCGGGATATAAGCGAGGAAATGAAGGCCTCGTATATCGATTATTCCATGAGCGTCATCGTGGGGCGCGCCCTGCCGGACGTGCGCGACGGCCTGAAGCCGGTCCACAGGCGCATTCTTTACACGATGGACGATATGGGGCTGCAGCACAACAAGCCCTTCAAGAAATCGGCCCGCATCGTCGGCGACGTGATGGGCAAGTATCATCCTCACGGCGACGCCGCGATCTACGACACCATGGTGCGCATGGCCCAGCCCTTCAGTCTGCGCTATATGCTGGTTGACGGGCAGGGTAACTTCGGTTCCGTGGACGGCGACCCGGCGGCGGCAATGCGTTACACCGAGGCCCGCCTTTCCGGCATAGCCGGAGAGCTGCTGGCCGATATAGAGAAAGAGACGGTGAAGTTCGTCCCCAATTACGACGGGTCCCTTACCGAGCCCGCCGTGCTTCCGGCCAAACTACCCAATCTCCTGGTCAACGGATCTTCCGGCATCGCGGTCGGCATGGCCACCAATATACCGACGCATAACCTGGCCGAGGTCTGCGACGCCACTATCGGGGTCATAGAGAACCCCGATATCGAGGTCAAGGACCTGCTTAAGCTGATCAAAGGACCCGATTTCCCGACCGGAGGCATAATACGCGGCCGTAAGGGGATAAAGGATTACTTCGAGACGGGCCGCGGTTCCGTCACCATCCAGGCCCGCGCCGAGATCGAAGAGATGAAGGGGAACCGGGAATGCATAGTCATAACGGAGATCCCCTATCAGGTCAATAAGTCCACTCTCATCGAGTCCATAGCGGAACTGGTCAAGGAAAAGAAGATAGCCGATATCTCCGATATCCGCGACGAGTCGGACCGCCGCGGCATGCGCATAGTCGTGGAAATAAAACGCGACGGGAACGCGCAGGTGGTCCTGAACCAGCTTTATAAACATACGCAGATGGAGACCTCTTTCGGGGTCATCATGCTGGCGATCGTGGACGGCCGGCCGCGGGTGCTGCCGATAAAAGAGGTGATACATCAGTACGTTCGCCACCGCAGGCTGATGGTGGTCAACAGGACCAAGTACGACCTGAAAAAGGCCCTGGCCCGCGCCCATATCCTGGAAGGCTACCTGATAGCGCTGAAGAACATCGACGCGGTGGTCGAGATCATCAAGAAGTCCAAGGACGCGCTTGAAGCCAAGATGAAGTTGATGGCCAAATTCGCGCTTTCCGACGTCCAGTCCCAGGCCATTCTGGACATGCGTCTGCACCAGCTCACCCGCCTGGAGGCGGGGGCCATAGAAGAGGAACATAAGGCCCTGATGAAGCTGATAGGCGAGTTGCGCGCCATTCTGGCCGATCCGAAGCGCGTCCTTAAGATAATCGTGGACGAGCTGAAAGAGATCAAGGCTAAATACGGGGACAAGCGCCAGACAGACATAACCGGCGAAGCCGCCGAGCTGGACATAGAGGACCTCATACCCGAGGAGAAGGTGATCATAACCATGTCCCACGGCGGATATATCAAGCGGATCCCGGCGGACACCTACAAGGTCCAGGGGCGCGGCGGAAAGGGGATCATCGGCTCCGATGTGAAGGACGAGGACTTCATCGAGAAGCTGTTCGTCACCTCCAGTCACGCGACCATCCTGCTGTTCACCACGCGGGGCAAGGTCTACGCGCTGCGCGGCTACGAGATCCCCGAGGGGAACCGGACTTCCCGCGGCAAGGCGATAGTCAACCTGCTGCAGGTCAAGGACGAGAAGGTCACCTCGGTCCTGGCCATAGAGTCCTTCGAGGAGGCCAAAGGCAAAGCCTCCTATATCGTTATGTGCACCCGCAAGGGAAACATAAAGAAGACCCCCATAGAGGACTTCGCCAATATAAGGCGTTCCGGCATCAACGCTATAACGCTGGAGGACGGCGATATACTGACCAGCGTCGGCCATACCGACGGCAAGTACGAGATCATCATCGGCACCAAATCGGGCATGTCCATACGGTTCAACGAGGAGGACGTGCGGGCCATGGGCAGGAACGCCATGGGCGTGCGCGGCATACGCCTCGACAAGGAGGACCAGGTCATCTCGATGGAAGTGGCCGAACCCAAGACCAGGAAGACCCTGCTGACGGTCTGCGAGAACGGCTACGGCAAGCGGACCGACCTGGACGAGTACCGCCACCAGCACCGGGGCGGCTCCGGCGTCATCACGATAAAAGCGACGGACCGGAACGGCGCCGTTATCGCCATCCATCTTGTGGAGAACAAGGACCATCTGATGGTGATGACCGAGAAAGGCAAGATAATCCGCATGCCCTGCGGCGACATCAGGGTCATCTCGCGCAACACCCAGGGCGTGAGGCTGGTCCGGCTGGAGGAAGGCGACAGGATCGGATCGGTGGAGCCTATAGTCGACGAGGAAGACGCCGCCATAGACGGGAATAAATAAACGGCGCCTGGAAAGCGGGCGGGGAACGAGACGTCCCCGCCCGCTTTTTTACGGCGCGGGAGACCTGGATGGATTTCAATAACTTCATTTCCGCCGTTTTTACTCTCACGCTGGTGATGGATCCGCTCGGGAACATCCCGCTCTTCATCTCCGCGCTTAAAGGCACTCCGGAGGAGCGCCGGCGCGGAATAGTGGTCAGGGAGCTGCTGATAGCCCTCGGGATAATGCTGTTCTTCCTGCTGTTCGGGCGTTATATCGTCTCGTCCCTGTCCATAGACCTTACGGCCATGGCCGTGGCCGGTGGGATAGTCCTTTTCCTGATAGCGCTTCAGATGATCTTCCCTTCCCATCATTCCCATTTCGCCGAGGGGCCGGAAGGAGAGCCTTTCGTCGTGCCGCTGGCCATCCCGCTGGTGGCCGGCCCTTCCACGCTGACCACGGTGCTGCTCTTCTCCCTACAGGAACCGGGCAGGCTTGGAACGGGCGCCGCGGTAGTGGGAGCGGCCTGGCTTATTAACGCGCTCATACTCGGCGGGCTGGCGGGCCGGCTGTCGCGGCTGCTGGGCAGCCGCGGCCTGCTCGCCATGGAGAAGCTGATGGGGATGATCCTGATAACCATCTCGGTGCAGATGATCATGACCGGCATCAAGAAATTCATAGAGGCTTGAGAGGCCCCGACCGTAAGGGCTCAGGAACGGAGGAAAAAATGGCCGAGAACAAACCCGACAAAGTGATCTATTCGATGGTGGGCGTGAGCAAGTTCTACGACAAAAAGGCCGTGCTCAAGGATATCTACCTCTCTTACTTCTACGGCGCCAAGATAGGGGTCCTGGGCCTCAACGGCTCCGGCAAAAGCTCGCTGCTCCGCATCCTTGCCGGCAGGGACCGGGATTTCAAGGGGGAGACCGTGCTTTCCCCGGGCTACACCGTGGGTATGCTGGACCAGGAGCCGTCGCTGGACGAGAACAAGACGGTCCGCCAGGTGGTGGAAGAGGGAGTGCCGGAAACGATCGCCGCGCTCCGGGAATATAACGAGATAAACGAGAAAATGGCCGAGCCCATGGGCGACGCCGAGATGAACGCGCTGATAGAACGCCAATCCAAGGTCCAGGAGAGGATAGACGCCCTGGACGCCTGGGACATAGATTCCCGTCTGGAAATGGCCATGGACGCGCTGGGCTGTCCGGAGGGCGATACCCCGGTGAAGGTCATTTCCGGCGGAGAGAAAAGGCGCGTGGCTCTGTGCCGCCTGCTTCTGCAGAAGCCGGACATACTATTGCTCGACGAGCCGACCAACCATCTGGACGCGGAATCGGTCGCCTGGCTGGAGCACCATCTTAAGGAATACAAGGGAACGGTGATAGCCGTGACCCACGACCGCTATTTCCTGGACAATGTGGCCGGCTGGATCCTGGAGCTGGACCGCGGCCACGGCATTCCCTGGAAAGGGAATTACTCCTCATGGCTGGAGCAGAAGCAGGACCGCCTGCGGATAGAGGAAAAGGCCGAAAGCGAAAGACAGAAGACCCTGGCCCGCGAGCTGGAGTGGATACGCATGACGCCCAAAGGGCGTCGTGTGAAATCCCAGGCCCGCATCACCGCCTACGAGAACCTGCTCGAGCAGGGCGGAGAAAAACTGGGCAAGGACCTGGAGATATACATACCTCCCGGACCCAGGCTGGGCAGCGTGGTCATAGAGGCTTCGGACGTGAGCAAGGCCTACGGGGACAGGATCCTGATAGAGGGCCTGAGCTTCAAGCTTCCGCCGGGAGGCATAGTGGGGGTCATCGGTCCCAACGGAGCCGGCAAAACGACCCTTTTCAGGATGATAACGGGACAGGAGAAACCGGATTCCGGTTCGTTCAGGGTCGGAGAGACGGTGAAGCTGTCCTACGTTGACCAGTCGCGTTCCTCGCTGGACCCGTCAAAGAACGTCTGGGAGGCCATATCCGGCGGCCTGGACACGGTCCGCCTGGGCAAACAGGAAGTGAACTCGCGCGCCTACGTGGCCCGGTTCAATTTCATGGGTCCGGACCAGCAGAAAAAGGTCGGAGAACTGTCGGGCGGGGAGCGCAACCGGGTGCATCTGGCGGTGATGCTCAAGGAGGGCTCCAATCTGATCCTGCTGGACGAGCCGACCAACGACCTGGACGTTAACACCATGCGGGCGCTGGAAGAGGCCCTGGAGAATTTCGGCGGCTGCGCCGTGGTTATAAGCCACGACCGCTGGTTCCTGGACAGGATAGCCACGCATATCATGGCTTTCGAGGGAGACAGCAAGGTCGTCTGGTTCGAAGGCAACTTCTCGGAATACGAGGAGAACCGGCGCGAGCGGCTGGGCCCGGCCGCCGACGCTCCGCACAGGATAAAATACAGGAAGCTGACCAGGCAGTAGGTCCGGGCCTCAGTGGATATCGGCGCCGGAGCCGAGTATCTCCAGCGCGCGGTCCGCGTCGGAAACGCTTATCAGCATGCGGGCGCTTCCGCCGCCCAGGGCCGTGCCGTAAACGGTGGTTATATTGATGCCGTGGTCGGCGAGCTTTTTGGTCAGGCTCAGGAGTTCGCCCGGTTTGTCGGTCAGGGTCAGGGAGATTATGGGGGTCTCCACCGTGGTGAAGCCGGCGCTCGTCAGGACGTAGCTGATCTGCCTGTCGGTATCCACGGTCACTCGCACTACGCCGGAATCGTCGCGGATCTCGGAGGCGATGCCTATTATATTTATCCCTTCCCTGGCGAAGAGCCCGATGAACCCGCTGAGAGCTCCGGGTACGTTGGGCAGGAAGACGGTGTATTGTTTTACGACCTTTATCTGCATGTTCTGTTCCCTTGGTTGCGGTGCGCGCGCAGACATTAATCTATTAAATTTGGGCGGGACAGGCAACAATTATATAATGGGTTCTCCGGGGCGCGGGGGGATATGACCTACAGAAAACGGACCCTTATTACCGCAGCGGCGTGGGCTTTCGCGCTGATCGGCGGTTATCACTCGGCTCGGGCCATTTACGACAATCTCACCCTGTCGTCCATGTTCTCTTCTCCCGGTTTTCTGATGGGAATGGCCGGAGCCCTGATCCCGGTGGAACTGCCGCCCCTGGCCCGCCTGGCGGCGGCCCATATCCGGCTGGTCTTCGCCGGATATCTCCTCCTGTCCCTTTCGGTCCTTTCCGCCGGAGTCGGGCTGCTTCTGGGAAAGGACTGGGCGACCGCGCTCTCGCGGAGGCTGCTGTATTCGGCCGCCGGCTGCTGCGCGGCGCTCTTCCTGTTCCCCGGGCTGCTCGTGCCGGAGCCTTTCTTCATAGATGGGGTCGCTATCTCCGCGGATTTCAACGCCGCGGTGGGAGTTATGAGCTTTTATCTGCGCGTCGCGGCTTTAACTCTGGGCGCGATCTTCTTTTTCGCCGCCCGGCTGATCTTCGGTCCCGGCGGCGGTAGAGAGGAGGGGAGGCCCGTGAACGGCGGCGAGGCGCCGGAGCGGTGAATATCATGAACAAGAACAGGTTCCTTATCCTGTCGGCCGCCGCGGCTTTCCTTGCGGTTTCAGCGCAGCGCGCCGGCGCCGGCTATAGGCCGGACTGGGTGGAAAGCGAGGTCGTGCTCTCTCGCGGCGGAAGGGCGGAGATCTCCTATACCGTACGGTGGACCGCCGCGGGCGGGGAACTGCATGGTTTCTGGTTCGAGGGGTTCCAGGAAAAACCGGAGTTCGACGCGGCCCGCGCGTACGCCCTTGACGGCGGCGGCAACCGATATCCGCTGGAGATCAGGAAGATATCCGACAAGAAATACGACATCGTGCTGGCCGGAGGCCGGGCCTTTACCGAAGGGGAGATAACTTATTTTTTCCGCTATACCGCGGACCTGGAAGCGTCCGGGAACCTTACCCAGACCATGGCCGGGGAAAGGCGTCTCGCGGTATTCAACTGGTCGCCGGTGCGCTGGCGGGACCCGCTGGAACATCAGGCGGTCACGGTCTGGCTGCCGCTGACCTCCTCCGAAGGCAGGCCGGGCCCGGAATTCTTCGAAAAGATAAGGTTCAGGACGGAAAAATTCGTCGGAGAACGGTATATAATGGACCATCCCTCCGCCCGTAATTCCGCCGGACAGAACGTGGCGAGCGTCCGGTTCTTCCGAAGGAATCTGGAGCCACTCTACCATTTCCAGCTGCAGTTCTACCTGGACGCGGGGAATTTCGATCTTAAGACGATAGCCGCAGGCCCGGAGGAGAAGGAGGCCCCCCGCGCTGCGCGATACGCGCCCGCCAGAGAGGAACATCACCTCAACCGTTATTTTCCCGGCGGCATGCTCTCCGGCCTGCCGCTGCGCCGGGGAGAAGCGCTGTTCCTGGGAGGGGTCCTGGCGGCCGTGTTCTGCGTCATCCCTTTCCTTGTGATGACCGTAAAACACAGGTCCATGCTGACGGCCAGGGAGGGTATTTCGGCTGTGAACTGGGACGGCGCGGAATGGACCCCGCCGAAGGTCCAGGTGGGTACTTTCCGGAAACCCGGCCGCGTGGCCCCGGACCTGTCCTCGATAGAAGCCGGCATCCTGCTTGATATGCCGCTCGGAGAGCTGGCCTCGCTCATGCTGGCGAACATGGAGCGCAAAAAGCTGGTGAAGATCCTTTCGGTGGAACCGCTCCGTCTGGAAAGGGTCCGGGGCGCGGCGGCAGCCGGAGACCCCTACGAATCCATGCTGCTCAGCGCGATAATGCCGGACGGGACCCTCGATCATGCCGCGGTGAACGAAGCCGTCAAGACGGCCGCCGCGGGCCTGGAGCAGAAGATGTGGGACGCCGACCCGGCGGCCACAAGGGCGTATTATAAAAAGCGCCTGGACGCCTACA
>JAKLEK010000459.1 GCA_022703115.1 Elusimicrobiota bacterium | reverse complement strand
AATACTTTCGAAGAGTTCGCGGACGCCTATTACGAGCAGATGTCCGCGCTGGCCGAAGGCGGAGTGGATATCCTGCTGGTGGAGACCGCGCACGACATCTCCAACGTGAAAGCCGCCCTGGCGGCGGCTTCCAGGCTGTTCGCCCGGACCGGCCGCGCGCTTCCGCTCATAGTTTCCGTAACGATGGACCGCAACAACGTGATGCTCAGCGGCCAGAACACCGAGGCCGTCTGCTCCGCCCTCGAGCATTTCCCGCTCATGGCGCTGGGCTTCAACTGTTCCACCGGCCCCAAGGACATGGCCCTCAGGCTGGAGACCCTGGCCAAGACCTCCCGCTTCCCTTTCTTCGCCATGCCGAACGCCGGACTTCCCGACGAGAACGGGAAATACGGAGAGAGCCCGGCGGATTTCGCGTCGGTCATGCGCAAATACGCGGCGGCTGGGCTGCTGAGCGTCGCCGGCGGCTGCTGCGGCACGAAACCGGCGCACATAAAGGCCCTTTCGGAGGCGCTGGCCGGACTGCCGCCGGGCCG
>JAKLEK010000458.1 GCA_022703115.1 Elusimicrobiota bacterium | reverse complement strand
AACGGAGGAGGCGGCCGCGCAGTACCGGGAAGCGCTGCGACTCAGGTCCGATTTTCCGGAAGCGCATAATAATCTCGGAATAGCATTATTGAAGCTGGGCCGGACAGACGACGCCATCTCTCACTGCCGGGAAGCGCTGCGCCTCAGACCCGATTTTCCGGAAGCGCACAGTAATCTGGGCCTCGCCCTGGCGGCGTCAGGCAGGAAGGAAGCCGCCGCCGCAGCTTATCGCGAAGCATTGCGCCTAAGACCTGATTATCCCGAGGCGCGTAATAATCTGGGCATCGTTCTCTCCGGCCTCGGCGGAACGGAAGAGGCCATGGAGCAGTACCGCAAGGCGCTGCGTATCCGGCCGGACTATCCGGAAGCGCATAATAACCTCGGCCTCGCGCTGGCGAAGCTCGGCAGAACGGAGGAAGCCGCCGCTCAATACCGCGAAGCCCTGCGCCTCAGGCCGGATTTTCCCGAGGCCCGTTATCACCTCGGTCTCGCCCTGGCGGCGTCAGGCAGGACCGAAGAGGCCATGGTCCAATACC
>JAKLEK010000457.1 GCA_022703115.1 Elusimicrobiota bacterium | reverse complement strand
CGCCGGCGACGAGAAGGTCGCGCTGCTGGACACCGTCGATCCTCCCTTCTGGCCCACGCTCCGCGACCAGCTCCGCTCACTTCCGCCGGTGGACTACATCGTCCATCACCACGGCGAACAGGACCACTCCGGCGCTCTTCCGCACGTGCTCGATCTCTACCCCGAAGCGGCCGTGATCACGAACGAGAAGTGCAAGGTCGAGCTCATCGACCATCTGCACGTCGCGCCGGAGCGCTTCCGGACCGTGACCGACGGCGAGACTCTCTCCCTCGGCGGCAGGACGCTCCGGTTCGTGTTCACGCCCTGGGTGCACTGGCCGGAGACCTTCTGTTCCTATCTGGAGGAGGACCGCATCCTCTTCAGCTGCGACTTCTTCGGCAGCCACCTGGCCACGACCGACCTGTACGCCGGTCCCGGCGTCATCGCCGGGCCGGCGAAGCGCTACTACGCCGAGATCATGATGCCGTTCGCGGGTCAGGTCGCCAAGGATGTCGAGAAGGTGGCGGCGCTTGACTTCGACCTGATCGCCCCGAGCC
>JAKLEK010000456.1 GCA_022703115.1 Elusimicrobiota bacterium | reverse complement strand
GGCGCCGGGACCGCGCTTTACGCCCAGCAGGCGGTCTATGGCCGCCAGCACCGGAGAAAGCCCGCCGCTCTTGGAGAGGAAGGCGAAAGCTCCGCCGCGCATATACGCGTCCACGTCCTCAGGGTCGTCGTATCCGGACAGGATGAGTATGGGCACGCTCGCGGATATCCGCCTGATGGCGTCGAACACGGCCGAACCGGACATCACAGGCAGGTCCCGGTCCAGGACAACAAGGTCCGGTTTATATTCGCCGAACGCGCGCACTCCGGCGGCGCCGTCGGAAGCGGTCTCGACTTCATGCCCGTCCCTGGTAAGGAAAACGGAAAGGGCGTCGCGCACTATGCCGTCATCGTCCACGACAAGTATTCTGGCCATGATGTATACCTCCGACGGTCTATGCCGGGCCGTTCCCCGCCCTGACGGAGGGAACTTTCCCTTCCGCGTTCCCCGAAGCCGCCAGCGGCAGATATACGGCGAAAACGCTGCCCTTTCCCGGCTCGCTGCGGACGTCGATATGGCCGTCGCTCTGGGCTATGATG
>JAKLEK010000455.1 GCA_022703115.1 Elusimicrobiota bacterium | reverse complement strand
CCGAGGACGTCGATGAAGGCGTGGCCGGCGTGGACTACCTCTACACCGACGTCTGGCTCTCGATGGGCGAGGACAAGTCACTATGGGGCGAGCGGATCAGGCAGCTCAAGCCGTACCAGGTCAACTCGGAGGTGGTCATGCGCACCGGCAACCCCGGGGTGAAGTTCATGCACTGCCTGCCGGCGTTCCACAACCGCGAGACCAAGGTCGGCGAGCAGATCTACGAGGAGCATGGACTCGACGGCCTCGAGGTCACCGACGACGTGTTCGAATCAGAGCGCTCGATCGTATGGGATCAGGCGGAGAACCGCATGCACACCATCAAGGCGGTGATGGTCGCGACGCTCGGAGCTTGAGAAGGGCCGGGCGCCGCCGCAGTTAGTCACCCGCCAGAGCCCACCAGCAGAGGCCGCGTGGATAGCCCTGCCTTCCGGATTCTGGGGCCATTGACCGGCATGCACTGGTAGACGTGGCGGTTTCCATACAGCCATGCTCACTTGCCGCCCAGCGTGCTATCCTGTATAATCCAAGCGGTCACAT
>JAKLEK010000454.1 GCA_022703115.1 Elusimicrobiota bacterium | reverse complement strand
AGCTGGACGAGTTCCAGGCGCTGAAATATGCCGAGCTGGACGGAAGGGACCAGACCTCCGCCGCCTCGGCCATGCAGATATCCAGACAAACCTTTGGCAACATTCTGGCTTCCGCCCGACGGAAGCTTGCCGATGCCGTGATCAACGGCAAGGCGCTTAAGATCGAAGGCGGACCGGTGGAGTTGCGCCGTTCGTCATGCGGAGGAGGAAAGAAATGACCATATGCGTGCCGGTAGAGAACAGTGACGGAATGAAATCCAAGGTGTACGGACATTTCGGCAGCGCCCCGTTCTTCGCCATCTGCGAAGTTCAAAGCGGCGAAGTCGAGTTCCTGAACAACGGCAATATACATCATGAGCACGGACAGTGCAACCCTCTGGGCGCCCTGGCCGGAAAGAAAGTCGCGGCGATATTGGTCGGCGGCATAGGAGCGAGGGCGCTCCAGCATCTTAACGCGAGCGGGATCAAGGTGTATCGTTCCCAGCAGGGACCGCTTTCGCTGGCTATAGAGCTATTTAAAAAGAACGAACTCCCGGAGATA
>JAKLEK010000453.1 GCA_022703115.1 Elusimicrobiota bacterium | reverse complement strand
TCGGCGGGATAGGTTCCCCGTATTGGGACTTCTCCACTTTCACGACGTTCACGGGTTTTTCCCCGCATACGGACAAGAATGACGTGGTTCGCGGAGTGGTCGAGGGTGTGGCTTACATGGTGGCAGACGCTCTGGAACTGATAAAGGACAAGGGTTTCAGGATCTCCGAGCTTCGCGCTTCCGGCGGTATTTCGAATATAGACTGGCTGCTCCAATTCCAGGCCGATATCACCGGCGTTAAAGTTCTGCGCATGGAGGATACCGAAGCCACCGCGCTCGGGGCCGCGGCGGGCGCGGCCAGGGCCGTCGGTATCGATCTGCCGCGTAAGATCGGAGTATCCAGGGAATTCATCCCGTCCGTTTCCGCCGAGGAACGGGTACGCCTTCTAAAAGGATGGCGCGTTTTCATCAAAGACATGCGCCGGACCAGTTCTAATCTCAGAAAGGCGAAGCTGCTTCCGCACGACTAATTTCTATTTTTTTATTTCTTCCAGGTATTGCAGGGCTTCCATAGCGGCTTTGCAACCGGATCCCGCGGCCACTA
>JAKLEK010000452.1 GCA_022703115.1 Elusimicrobiota bacterium | reverse complement strand
CATCTTTTCCCGGTCCGTGACCAGCGAGATGGAATAGCTCCCGCCGTACACCTCTCCGTACAGGATCTGGATGCGGCGCATATCCTGCGTCCTGGCGAAACGCACCGTCACATCCGGTTTGCCGGCCAGACCTTTCAGCGTCTTCTCTATCTTTCTCCGCGCCATAATTCTCCCATGCCGCCGGAAATACAGGTACTATAATATAGTAAAATACGGAAGTCTTTGCAGTAGGCCGGGCCGGGAACGGACCGCCTCAAGGCCGGATACCTATGGAACGTTCACTAAAACTTACAGCGGCCGCTCTCCTGCTCTCCTGCGGCTGCGCCTCGTTCAATTCAGGGGACATCAGGACCTCCGGAGAGGAAAAGCGGCGCATGACCTCCGGCAGGGAAGCCGGACCGGCCGCGGAGATCCGGGTCGCATGGAACAACTTCCCCTACAAAAGCGCCATGGACTCCATAGGCGAGGGACGGGTCCAGCCGCCGCCGCCGAGCCAGATACCCGTCGCCCCGGAAGATACGGCCTGGCTGCGTGAACGGGCCGC
>JAKLEK010000451.1 GCA_022703115.1 Elusimicrobiota bacterium | reverse complement strand
AGATACGCGTCCTTCATCTGGTCTTCGATTTCGATATTGATGATCTTCTGGAACAGGTCCCTGCCCTCTTTTGAGTCCTTCTTCGTCACGTCAGGTTCTCCTCTCTCAATCGGTCTGCACTGCCGGGTCGGCCGTTACAGGTCGAGGTTTTTCACGTTACGCGCGTTGTCTTCAATGAATTTGCGCCTGGGCTCCACGGCGTCGCCCATTAGCACGGTAAACACGTCCTCGGCCTCAACCTCGTCCTCCATGTTCACCTGGAGTATGGTGCGGCGATCCGGGTCCATCGTGGTCTCCCAGAGCTGTTCCGGGTTCATTTCACCGAGGCCTTTGTAGCGCTGTATGTTCGCCTTTGATTTATCGAGCCCCTTGAGGATCTTGTCTCGCTCCTCGTCCGAGTACGCGTAATGGGTATCCTTGCCCGACTTGACGCTGTACAGCGGCGGCTGGGCGATGTACAGATAGCCGCTGCGAATTACCTCCGGCATGTAACGGAAAAAAAAGGTCAGCAGCAGCGTGCGTATGTGCGAACCGTCAACGTCCGC
>JAKLEK010000450.1 GCA_022703115.1 Elusimicrobiota bacterium | reverse complement strand
ATAAGCGAAGTGGTGCGCCTGGTGAACGAGTATTCGCTGAAACCCTCCAATTTCACCAAGTGGGTCCGTCCGCTCAGGAAAATGGGCATGGACAACAAGGCCAACCTGCCCAACAGGACGGCCGCCGTAAAATAGCGCGGTGTTGGCGTCCGTGCCGGCGCCCGGGCGGTTCCCGGGCCCGCGCGGGTAATTCGAGCCTGGCCGCCTGAATTCAGGATCCGATGGCAAAACGTCCCAAAGGCATAATAGTGGCCATAGACGGCCCGGCGGGAGTGGGTAAATCCACCGTCGGCCGTTCCGTGGCGGAGCGCCTGGGTTACGTCTTTATCAGCACCGGCAAGATGTACCGGGCGCTGGCCTGGAAGGCGCTCGGCACCGGCGCCGGCCTGGAGGACGAACCAGCGCTCGTACGGCTCGCGCTCTCCTCTAAATGGGAGCTAGACTCCTCGGGCTCGCCGGAGGCGAGGCTGAGGCTGGACGGGGTCGCGCTGGACCGGGAGATAACCGACGAGAACGTGGCGAAGGCTTCCAGCGCGGTCTCCAGGTTCG
>JAKLEK010000045.1 GCA_022703115.1 Elusimicrobiota bacterium | reverse complement strand
ACGGGACATACTGAGATACCTGGAGAAGAAAGCGCCCGCCCAAAGCCCGGCGGCCGCCGGAAGGTGACCATGCCGCGAACCGAATTGATAGTGGCGCTGGACACCCCCACCCTGCGGGAAGCGGCGTCCCTGCTGAAGGAACTCGACGGGCTCCCGCTGATCTACAAGATAGGTTCCAGCCTCTTCACTCTGGAGGGACCGAAGGCCGTGGAAGCCGTCCATAAGCGCGGCGGCCGCGTCTTCCTCGACCTCAAGTTCCACGATATACCGAACACGGTAAGGAACGCCGTCCGGAGCGCGGCGGAACTCGGCGTCTATTCCGTCTCGCTTCATCTTTCTGGCGGGGAAGAGATGCTGCGCGCAGCCGCCGGAGAGAAGAAAAGACCGCTGCTCTGGGGCATAACCGTGCTGACCAGCTTCGACCGCCGCTCTTTTTCCCGGACCGGGTTCCGGCACGGGATAGAGAGGACCATCTCGGACCTGGCCGCCATCGGGGCCGGGAACGGCGCGGACGGGATAGTCTGCTCGCCGAAGGAAGCGGCCCTGGTGAAGGAACGTTACGGGCGGAAACTCCGGGTCATAACCCCGGGCATAAGGCCCGCCGGCCCCGGCGACGGCGGAAAAGAGGACCAGAAGCGCGTCATGACGCCGGCGCAGGCCGCCGCGGCTGGAGCGGACTTCATTGTAGTGGGCCGGCCGGTGCTTCAGGCCGCAGACCCCGCCGAAACCGTGACGCGGATACTCAAGGAGATACGATGACATCCGATGAAAAGAAGCTCCACTCACGCCTGAAGAAATGCGGCGCTCTCCTGGAAGGACATTTTCTGCTTTCTTCGGGGCTGCACAGCCCGAACTACGCGCAGTGCGCGCTTGCCCTGAAAGACACGGCCCTGGCGGCCGGACTGGGCGCGCGGCTGAAGAAGGCCTGGAAGGGCCCGAAACCGGACGTCATACTCTCGCCGGCTCTCGGCGGGCTGATAATCGGGCACGAGACGGCGCGGGCCTTCGGGGTGGATTTTATGTTCACGGAGAGGGATAACGGCGCCATGACGCTGCGGCGCGGATTCTCCCTGAAACCCGGGACCAAAGTGCTGATAGTGGAGGACGTGTTCACCACCGGCAAGTCCACGATGGAAGTGTTCGAGACGGCGAAAAAGGCGAGGGCCGAGGTGCTCGGGGCGCTGTCCATCGTCAACCGCATGGGGGAACGCTCGTTCTATTTTCCGTCGGCCAGTCTGCTGAAGCTGGACTTTACGGCCTATCCGGCCGCGGACTGTCCCCTGTGCGCTAAGAGGGTCCCGCTCGTAAAGCCGGGGTCCAGAACGGCCCGCTCCGCGGCCTGACCGGCCGCCGGGAACGGAGTCAATCGATGAACATCAGGCGGTCGAAGTACAGAAGCACGCCCATGGCTATCATGAGCGCGCCGGCGGCCGTCTCCACCCAGCGCAGCGCCTTCCTGAACCTGCCCACGAAGGAGAAGAACTCGACCGTCAGGAAAGCGGCCAGGAGCAGAGGCGCCGCCAACCCCGCCGAATAGGCCAGCAGAAGGGTCCCTCCCTTCCAAGCCTGGCCGGAAACCGCGGCCATGGACAGTATTCCGGCCAGGATCGGCCCGATGCAGGGCGACCAGCCGAGCGAAAAAGCGCAGCCCATCAGGAAGGAACCGGCGTACCCCCCTCCGAGAGAGCGCATGGAAAAGCGCTTTTCGTAATTGAGCGGACCTATACTGATCAGGCCGGTCATATGTATGCCCAGGACGACCATCATCATCCCGAAGACCTTAAGCAGCGCCCGCTTATGGTCCGCCAGCAGCCCGCCGATGCCGGTAGCCGCCGCCCCCATCAGCGTGAAAACAAGGGAGAAGCCGGCGGCGAAGGCCAGCGCGTTGAGGACCACTTTCCGCACGGCCGCCCGCTCGTCGCCGTCCAGGATCTCCGCGGCGGAGAAACCGGACAGCATGGAGAAATAGCCCGGCAGCAGAGGCAGCACGCAGGGCGAGAGGAAGGTCATGACGCCGGCGCCGAAAGCCGTCAGATATTGGAGCATAAACGGTCCTATTTCTTACCCGCCGCGGCCTCTTTCTTCAGTTCGATCCTGAAGATGTCTATCCCCCCGAAGCCGGCGCTCTGCAGATAGAAGAGCACGGAATATTTCCTGCCGCCGGCCGCCTTGAAAACGGCCTCCATCACCCTGGAGCCGGCGGGCCCGGCCTCGGAACGCCGGGGCGCGCTTTCCAGCGACAGCTTAAGCACCTTGCCGGAAACCGTGTCCTCCAGCAGAAAGGCGCCCTTCAGCGCGATATCCTTTCCTATATAGTCCTGCACGAATCCGGCGAGGTCCTCGTCGGATTCCTGTATGCTGGCCTGGCCCTCTTCCTCGGCGGCGTAGTCCGCCGCGGTCTCGGTGGATATCTCCGTATCCAGCAGATCGTCGTCCACGAGGGCGGCGGCGCGCGCGCAGGGCAGCGCGGACAGGATACAGACGATAAGCAGCGTCTTCATAATTTCCCCCCGATCTTCCTGGACCTCAACACCACTTTCATCTCCGGTCTTTCAGGCGAGGGCCAGTGAGCGGTCTCCACGTAGCGCATGACCTCTCCCCGGCGCCCCTGGCTGGCCAGGATGAAATCGCAGGCCTCCCTCACCGCGCCCTCGCCGCCGGCCTTCTTCGTGACGAAATGCGCGGCTCGCTTCACCTCGGGAAGGGCGTTGCTCGGGGCGAAGGCCAGGCCGGCGCGCTTCAGCACCGGTATATCGGTCCAGTCGTCGCCTATATAAGCGGTGTTCTCCAGCGTCAGGCCGGCGTCCCCGAGTATGTCCTCCAGGGGCGCCAGCTTGGAAAGGAATCCCTGATAAGCGTAGCTCATGCCCAGGACCCTGGCCCGGCCCTCGGTCCCCGGGGACTCGTGCCCGGTTATCACGCCGGTCAGTATGCCGAACTGGTTCAGCAGCCTGAGCCCTATCCCGTCCAGCGCGTGGAAGGCCTTGAACTCTATCATTCTGCCCTCCGGTCCCGGCAGATAATACATCTTGCCGTCGGTGAGCACGCCGTCCACGTCCATAAGCAGTATCTTTATCTTCTTAGCCCGCGCGACGTTCTTGTTCATATACGCTCCGCTTTCAATTTCCGCGCCAGCTCCAGCTCTTTTTGCCGTGAAGCGTAGTTGCCGGGCATGGGTCCGATGTATTTAAGGAAGAACCACCCGATGGTCTCCTCCAGCCAGGCGTGCATCTCCGAAGAGCGCCAGGAGAGGATCTTTTCAGCCTTGGATATGTCCACCACGAAATCGGCCGCGCCGGAAAAAGGCGAGGCCGCGAAATCGAACCCGGCGGCCTTAAGCCAGCCGTGGTCCGGGAACAGCAGCTCCGGTTCCTTGTGGAGTATCCGGGCGGAAAGTTTGACGAAGTCCTGCAGGCTTATTACCGCCGAATCCCCTATGTTGAAGGCCTGCCCGCGCGCGTCGCCGCCGGTCACCAGAAGCTCGAACGCCCGCGCCAGGTCCCTGGAGAACACGTACCGCGCCGAGACGGCCGGATTGGGCAGTATAAGAGGGCCGCCGTCGCCGAGCCGCAGCCAGTAGGAATACGCGCGCAGGGTCGGATCGCCGGGCCCTATGACCACCGGGGGGCGCACTATAGCGACCGGAAAGCGCTTTTCCCGCGCCGCCGAGAGATATACCCTCTCGGCCTCGTACTTGCCGCGGGCATACTTATAATAGGGCGTATCTTTAAGCCCGTCCTTCAGCGGCAGCGCCTCGATCTGCACCTCCCGGAAAGGCGAGGACGCTCCCTGCAGGAGCGAATAGACCGAGGCGGAACTGGTGAAGACGTAAAGCCCGGTCCTGCCGCTGAAAACGCGCACCGCCTTTTCGGCGTCCTCGGCGGAAAAACAGATATTGTCTATTACGGCGTCCCAGGTGCGGGTGGACATGCGGACCAGGTCCGCCTCCACGGTCCTGTCGCCGCGGCTTTGCGCCACGTCGAGCGGAAGGCCGTCGGCCGGAGCCCGCCTTGAAAATACGGTGACATGGTGCCCGTTTTCCGCCAGAAGACGCGCGGTTTCTTTTCCGAAAAAACTGGTCCCGCCCAATATAAGGATATCCATAACAGGCGCTATTGCTATTATTGATAGTATATAAATTTTACGGCCCCGTCCAGAACCACCGGTCCGGGGCTTTCCACCCAATACAGGTTAACCTATGTTAACCAACCGCCTACCCTTAGCGATACGACCCGATCCCGGAAGGCCGTCGCCCCAAGCCGTTAATTTGCTACAATAATTTTGGTTAACCGGTGTTAACCATAGGTAAAATTATGGAGGACAAACAATTCCTCTCCCTGCCCGAGGCCGCCGCCCGGATGGGAATATCGCGGATTGCCGTGTTCAAGAAGGTCAAAAACGGCCGGCTGCCGGGGATCCGGATAGGCCGGAACTGGGCCGTGCCGGCAGAAGCCCTCCAGGCCCCGAAAGCCGGGGGAGCGGTCGGGGGAGCGGCACGGACCGCGCCGCCGCCCGCCCCGGGACCCGCCATAACGCCGGCCGCCCGCAGGCCGCCGGCGCCGCCGCCCCCTCCCCCGCCCGACAGCGACCCTCTGGACGAAATGGGCTGGGACTGAAGCGGCGGGCGCGGCATAAAAAGTATAATACCCGGGTACGAACCGCTGCTCTTCAAGGAATAGATTATGGAAATAGGCATCGTCGGCCTCCCTAACGTGGGAAAATCAACCCTTTTCAACGCGCTCACTAAAGCGGGCGCGGCCTCCTCCAACTACCCTTTCACCACCATCGACCCGAACGTCGGAGTGGTGCCGGTCCCAGACAAGAGGCTGGACGCCCTGTTCGACATCTTTAAGCCGCCGAAAAAGGTGCCGTCCTACATCAAGTTCGTGGACATCGCCGGGCTCGTCAAGGGCGCCTCCAAGGGCGAGGGGCTGGGGAACAAGTTCCTGGCCAACATACGCGAGGTGGACGCCATAGTGCAGGTGGTGCGCGTTTTCGACAACCCGGACGTCGTGCACGTGCTGGGCGAGGTGGACCCGATCCGGGACATAGAGGTCATAGAGACCGAGCTCATGCTGGCCGATCTCGAGGCCGTGGACAAGATGCTGGAAAAGAACGCCGGCTCGCTCCGCAGCGGGGACAAGGAAGCGAAGATCCGCCAGGAGAGGCTGGAGGCGATAAAGAAGCTGCTGGCCGACGGGAAGCCCGCCAGGGAGGCGGGCTACTCCGCGGCCGAGGTAAGGGACTACAATCTGCTCACCGTCAAACCGGTCTTCTTCGTAGCGAATACCTCGGAGACCCCCAACGCCGCGGAACAGGCGAAGCTCCGCGATTTCATAAAGTCGCGCGGGGCCATTCTGGTGGAGATCTCGGCCAAGATCGAGTCGGAGATGATCGAGCTGCCGGACGAGGAACGGGCGGCTTTCCTCAAGGACCTCGGCGAGGAGTACACCGGACTGGAAAAGATGATCCTGGCCGGACAGAAGCTGCTGGACCTCATCTCCTTCTTCACCGCCGGATCGGAGGACGAGGTGCGGGCCTGGAGCCTCCGCAGGGGGCTTAAGGCGCCGCAAGCCGCGGGCCGGATACACAGCGATTTCGAAAAAGGCTTCATCCGCGCCGATATCTATTCCTTCGAAGACATCGCCAAATTCCGGGACGAGAAGGCCCTGCGCGAAAAAGGCCTCATACGCTCGGAAGGCAAGGAATACGTGATGCGGGACGGAGACGTCTGCTACTTCAAGTTCAACGTCTGAGCCTTCAGACCCCCGGCCGCTCCATAAGGGCCGGGGGCTTTTTATTCCCTCCGCTTGCGGACTAAATAATATAATTTCGATATTTATACTATAAATATTGATTTTTATATTAATTCCTGTTATACTTATCCTTAGATGTGGGTATTTCAATAAAAGGAGCCACCTCATGCAGACCCCGGCCGCGCCCGTCGTCCTTAAAAAATTCCTGCAGCTGCCCTATGAAGAGCTGGAAGCCCTGAATCTGGAAGCCGCCCAGGCCGCCGCCTCCCTGCCGGCCGCCGAACTGGAAAAGAAGCACCGCGCCTACCTGCTGAAGGAAAAGCGCCTGAAGGCCGTGACCCTCTGCTTCTCCGATATCGAGGGCCGGTTCCACATGCTGGACTACGACAAGCAATTCTTCCTGCGGGCCGCGGACAACCTGACCTTCGACGGCTCCTCTATACGGGGCTTTTCGGCCCAGAGGGAATCGGACCTGCGCCTGGACATAGACTGGGGCAGCGTGTTCTGGCTGCCCTCGGACGTGTTCGGCCCCGGCAAGGTCATCATCTTCTCAACCGTGCTCAACCGGGACAAGACCCTTTACGAGTCCGACTTCCGCGCCCGCCTCGCCGGACTGGCGCGCGAAATGAAGAAGACCAGGGGCCTCTCCGCGGAACTGGCCGCCGAAGTGGAAGGCTTCGTGGTCAACGGGCTCAACGCCGAGCAGAACTACGACCAGACCCGGGGCTTCGACCTGATTTCCACCGGCGGCTACTACCATTCCCTGCCGCTGGACCGCCTCAAGATGTTCATAGACGCCGCGGCGGAGGCCCAGCGCGCGATGGGGTTCAGGAACGAAAAGGACCACCCCGAGGTGGCCCCCTCTCAGTTCGAGCTGAACTTCTCGCACGCGGACGTGGTGCGGGCCTGCGACATGATCCAGCTGTACAAGCTGGTCTGCCGGCAGGTCGCGGCGAACATGGGGATGACGGCCACCTTCCTGCCGAAGCCGGTCGCGGGAGTGAACGGGAGCGGCATGCATCTCAACATCTCCTTCTTCAAGGACGGCAGGAACATCTTCCACGACAAGAAAGGCGAGGACGGATTGTCGTCGGCGGCCTGGGACGCCGTCTCGAGGCTGCTGAACCACGCGCAGGAACTGTCCCTGATGCTCAACCCCAGCGTCAACGCGTACCGCCGCCTGGACCCGCATTTCGAGGCCCCCAACCAGATAAAGGTCTCTTCGGTGGACCGCGGCTCGATGATACGCATCCCCGCCGGTAACGAGCGCTCCGCCCGCCTGGAGATACGTTCGGTGGGTCCGGACGCGAACCCCTATCTCGCCGCCTACGCGCTCCTGCACACCATGCTCAAAGGGGAACCGCTGACCAAGGACGAGAGCAAGCGCGACAGGGTGCGCTACCTGCCGGGGAACATCTACGACGCGATACGCATTTTCCGGGGCAGCGACTTCATCAAGGCGGCCATGGGAGCGGCCTCCCACGAAAAGTACCTGGGGCACAAACAGGCCGCGGCGGACCGCAGCCCGAAAGAGCTGGGGACCATCGTGAAATCAGCGGAGGTCCTGTTCCACCACGAAGTGACGAACCAGATGCTCTGGCACAAGTTCTGAAGCCCCGCGGCCCCGGTCTTCCCCGCGACGGCCGGGGCCGCATGGGTTCGCAACTGACAAGGGGCTCCAAAAGTTATAGAATCGTAACATTGTGGGAGCCCTAGACATCCAGGTCAATCCGGACATACTGCCTGAACTCGGCCTGAACCCGAAGCAGCTGGAGGCCGTGCAGTATGTCGCCGGACCGGTACTGATACTGGCCGGCGCCGGAACGGGCAAGACCAAGACCCTGACCTCCAAGATCGCTCTCCTGATCGCCTCGGGCGTGCCGCCCTCCCGCATCCTGGCCATCACTTTCACCAACAAGGCCGCGCAGGAAATGCGCGCGCGCATAGCCAGGCTGGTTCCAGACTCGGCCGGCATCTGGACCCACACGTTCCATTCTTTCGGGGCCCGCGTGCTGCGCCAGCACGGCCGGCTCGTCAACATCAAGCCGGATTTCGTGATCTACGACGACGACGACCAGAAGAAGCTGGTGCAGCTGGCGATGGAGGAGCTGGGCCTCGAAAGCGAGAAGAACAAGGCCTCCATCTACGTTTCGATCATCTCCAGGGCGAAGGACGACCTGCTGGACGCGGAATCCTATCACATAAACGCCCAGGTTTCCGGCGACCCGAACCGCCTGAAAGCCGCGCAGATATACCGCCTCTACCAGAAAAGGCTGAACGAGGCCGGGGCGCTGGATTTCGGCGACCTGATCCTGCGGACCGCGGGCCTGCTGAAGGAAAAGGACGAGATCAGGGAGTACTTCCAGGACTATTTCCGGTACATCCTGGTGGACGAATACCAGGACACCAACCACGCGCAGTACGTGCTGGTGAAGACGCTTTCGGCCAAACAGCGCAATCTCTGCGTCGTCGGCGACCCGGACCAGTCGGTCTACGGCTGGCGCGGGGCGGACATCCGGAACATCCTGGAGTTCGAGAAGGACTTCACCGACGCCAGGACCATAGTGCTGGAACAGAACTACCGCTCCACCTCCCGCATACTTCACGCTTCCAACGAGGTCATCAGGCACAACAAGGGGCGAAAGCCCAAGGACCTCTGGACCGAAAAGCCGGAGGGCGAGGCGGTGCAGCTGCTGGAGTTCGCGGACGAGACCGAGGAAGCCAAAGGCATAGCCGGAAAGGTCAGGGCCCTCACCGCCCGCGGCGGCTACGGCTACAACGACATCGCCGTCTTCTACCGCACCAACGCGCAGAGCCGGTCCTTCGAGGAAGTGTTCCGCCGCAACCGCATCCCCTACCGCCTGATAGGCTCCGTCCGCTTTTACGACCGCAAGGAGATAAAGGACGCTCTCGCCTATCTGAAGATACTGGTGAACCCTTCCGACACCGTAAGCCTGCTGCGCGTGATAAACACGCCGGCGAGGGGAATAGGCAGGACCGCCCTCGAGAGGATAACCGCCTGCGCGCGCCGGGACGACATCCCGCTGTACGACGCGATGCTGGCCTGCGACCGCATACCGGACCTGACCCCGGCGGCGCGGCGGGGCATAAATGATTTCCTGGCCATGCTGGACGACGTCAAGTCCGACATGTTCGCCTGCACCCCGACCCTGATGCTGGAGAAGGTGCTCAGCAAGTCGGGCTACTGGCAGTCCATAGAGAGCGAATCCGAAAAGGAGCCGGAGGAGACGCTGAACCGCCTCGGGAACCTGCAGGAGCTCGTGAACGCCGTACGGGAGTTCGAGGACAAGGCGAAGAAGGACGGCGAGCCGCCCACGCTGCACAAGTACCTGGAGGAGGTAATGCTGGCCTCCCAGGTGGACGGCATGACCGAGGACGACCACGCGGTCACGCTCATCACGGTGCATCTGGCCAAGGGGCTGGAGTTCCCGGCGGCCTTCCTGACCGGCCTGGAGGAGGGCCTGTTCCCGATAAACGCCGCCAACTCCTCCGACGAACAGATGGAGGAGGAACGGCGCCTGGCCTACGTCGGCATGACAAGGGCCAAGGACCTGCTTTTCCTGACCTGGGCCAACACCAGGAAGATCTTCGGCACCACATACCCCAACATGGCCTCCCGGTTCATCTTCGAGAGCAAGGTCGCCAGGGAGACCGCGCCGCGGCCGGGAGAAGAGGACGTGCGCGTCATAGCGGCCTACCCCCCGCCGCCTCTCCCGAGGATAGGGAAAGGCCGGAAGGTGGCGCACCCGGTGTACGGCCCCGGGCGGGTGGTGGACCAGATAGGCACCGGGGAGTTCGCCAAAGTCACGGTGGTTTTCGACAGCGGAGCGAAGCAGACGTTCATGCTCAAATACGCTCCGCTGCAGCA
>JAKLEK010000449.1 GCA_022703115.1 Elusimicrobiota bacterium | reverse complement strand
CCGGGAGACCACCGCGCCGAAATTCATTCTGCGCGGCAGACTGTCCCACTCGCACAAAGCGCCGCCCCTGGCCGGGGCGAAACAAAAACCGGCCTTTTTCGTTCTCACGAATAACTCCGGACGGCCGTCGGCGTCGCGATCGTCTCTGACCACCTCGAAGGAGCCGTCCGCCATGTTCGCGGACGCGGCCTCGGAAGCGGCCAGAAGATTGGAGTAGATCGCTTTACGGATGTGAGGCAGATAAATTCCGCCGAACACCCCGTGCCAGTATCCGCAGTTGCACTGCGACTTAAAGACATGATTGAGCGCCTCTTCGCTCATGCCATATTGACGCACCAGGCGGCTGACCTTGAGCATCTTCTTGTGCATGCGGTTCGATTCCGGGTACTTGGCCAGGAAGTTGTCCCACAGCCCGCCGCGCAGGAAGGCCCGCAGCCGCTCCCAGTCTGGGTTCTGCTTGGCCTGCTTGATGAGCCCCTGGTAGTAGCGGCCCTGATCGCAAAAGAGGCTCCACTCCATCATCTCTTGATAGGAGGCCGTGGGGAGATAGA
>JAKLEK010000448.1 GCA_022703115.1 Elusimicrobiota bacterium | reverse complement strand
CAGCCTGCTTTCAGACCAGTTGCTGGCCCCCATACTCGGGATCGGCGACCTGCGCCGCGACAAGCGCATCGATTTCGTCGGCGGCATTCGCGGTCAGGAAGAATTGGAGCGGCGCGTCGATAGCGGCGAGATGGCCGTTGCCTTCGCCATGCACGCAACGCAAATGAGCGACCTGATGGCGGTTGCCGATTCCGGTCAGGTCATGCCCCCGAAATCCACCTGGTTCGAGCCGAAACTGGCCGACGGGCTGGTGTCCCACGTCATCGACTCGCTGTAAGGCGAATTGACCGGTTTTTGCCCTGTTTCCGCGGTCGACCGCGGCAACCGGGCAATCCGGTCAATGCAGATCGACGGCGTGCTGCTTCAGCGCTTCCAGCGGCACGATTTCCAGCGCCGCCTGATTGGTCGAATTCAATGACACGCGGGGCGCCTTGCCGGCCTTGAACGCTTCCAGCCAGCGCGCGGCGCACAGGCACCATCGCTGACCCGGTTCGAGGCCGGGGAAATCGAACTCCGGGCGCGGCGTGGACAGGTCGTTGCCGCGCGCTTTC
>JAKLEK010000447.1 GCA_022703115.1 Elusimicrobiota bacterium | reverse complement strand
GGGCGACGCAGTTGCAGCCTGAAAGCGCCCGGCCCTTTCCCTGAAGGGAAAGGGAGGCTTGCCTTTTGAGCGGCTGCTTCGTTGCTCCTCGCTCACAGGCCTGCCGGCATGCTCGTTCGTCGCGCCTAGCATCCATCTCAAAACTCAAGCCTCCAGCGCGGACATTATTTACGCAGGCCTCAGTGATCCCGCAAGTCGCTCCCCTGCACCCGGGCATGGCCCGCTCAGGCTCGGTTAAGTGTCCCACCCTGCAGGACCCTGAACTGGCAACCCGCCGTTTACAATTCTCTTGAGGGAGGTGTTTCCCTAAGGTCCCGGATGGAAGTGGGTCCTTTTTCCTGATGCGGACGGGACTTCGGCCTCTATTGGGAGGTGAGGGGGATTTTCTAAACTGTAAATACAGCTGTAGGGTAAATGTAAACTGGAGAGAGAATACATGAAAAGATATCTGCTCTGTTTCGCCGTTCTGACTTTATACGGATCGGCGTATGCTTCCGATTTCGACCGGCTGATGTCCGTGGACGCGAAGTCCCTGGCGTCGTCTTCCAAGGC
>JAKLEK010000446.1 GCA_022703115.1 Elusimicrobiota bacterium | reverse complement strand
ACAGGGAGAACGCGGCCCCGGCCATAAGGGCGTGAAGTCCGTACAGGGCCGGAGCCGCGAACATGAACGCGAACTCTATCGGTTCGGTGATCCCGGTCAGGAACGAAGTCAGGGCCGCGGAAGCCATTATGCCGCCGGTCCTGTCGCGATGTTCCGGAGCGGCGTTGCGCCAGATCGCCGCCGCCGCGGCCGGCAGTCCCCACATCTTGAACAGGTAGCCGCCGGCGAGGTTCCCGGCCGAAGGGTCGCCGGCGGCGAACCGGTATATCTCCCCGTGTATAAGCCGGCCCGTGGCGGGGTCCGGGTAGGAGCCGGCCTGGAAAAAGAACGGAACGTTCCAGATGTTGTGCAGCCCGAAAGGTATCAGCGCCCTTTCCACCAGGCCGTAGACGCCGAAGGCGGCCGCCGGGGAGCCGGACGAAGCCCAGCCGGAAAAGACGGAGACGGCCGCGCCTACCGGCGGCCAGACGAAGCACAGCGCGCAGCCCACGCCTATGGCCGCCAGGGCCGTCAATATCGGAACCAGCCTCCTGCCGGAAAAAAAAGAAAAATG
>JAKLEK010000445.1 GCA_022703115.1 Elusimicrobiota bacterium | reverse complement strand
GGAAGCCCTTGGCCAGCAGATCCTCCGCGAACGTGGGAATGTAGCCCGTATGGCGCAACTGCTCCCGCCCCTCCTTCCCGCGGAGCACGAACACGTCCTCCACGATCACCCGCGTCGTCTCCGGGTCGATCCCCGTGATCTCCGACACGTGCGTGACGCGCCGCCGCCCGTCCGGCAGGCGGGCCATCTGGACGACCAGGTGCAGCGCCGCCGCCACCTGCTCGCGGATCGCCCGCACCGGCATCTCGACGGCCATCAGTACCATCGTCTCCAGGCGCATCAGCGTGTCCTCGGGACTGTTGGCGTGGATGGTGGTCATCGAGCCGTCGTGGCCGGTGTTCATCGCCTGGAGCATGTCCAGGGCCTCGGGGCCGCGGCACTCGCCGACGATCAGCCGGTCCGGCCTCATGCGGAGGGCGTTCTTCACCAGGTCGCGGATGGTGTACTCGCCCTTGCCCTCGATGTTCGGCGGGCGAGTCTCCAGGCGGACGAGGTGCTCCTGCGGGAGCTGAAGCTCGGCGGAGTCTTCGATGGTGACGATCCGCTCCTCGGCGG
>JAKLEK010000444.1 GCA_022703115.1 Elusimicrobiota bacterium | reverse complement strand
GGCGCGTCGTTCACCGTCCGCCGTCTGGCCTTTCTGGGTTCCGGCGCTCTGGCCGCCGCCGCGGCGGTCTGGCTGGATCCCGGCGTCTTCGGCTGGTTCCTGCGCCCATTTTCGGCAAGGCCCCTGGAGAGCATCCTGGCCATAAGCCCGGGCGACGCGTCCGCGGCGAAAGGCCTGCCTTTCGCCATCGAGGCTGCGTACCGGAGCGGATGGGGGGAGGAGCCGGAACTGATGATACGCGCCGACGGCGAGCGATGGACAAGGGGATTCATGGCGGACGCAGGCGGCGGCCGGTTCCGCTACTCCGGCGCCGGTCTGTTTTCCGACCTCTCCTACAGGTTCAGATACAAAGAATTCCAGAGCCGCGTATACCGCCTGCGCGCGCTGGAGCCGCCGGAGCTGCAGGATACGCTGTTCTCGGTCTCGCCCCCGGCTTATACGGGGCAGAAGGCCGTTTCATATCCGTATCTGCCTTCCGAGACGGGGGTGCTTAAGGGCGGCCTTGTGTCCGTTTCCGGCCGCCGGAGCGGGGACCTTTCCGGCGCGGAGCTGGTGTT
>JAKLEK010000443.1 GCA_022703115.1 Elusimicrobiota bacterium | reverse complement strand
ATAGCGGCGCATAAAGCCCTGCGGGCGCTGGGGATAATGGCGATGGAAACGCCCCAGTTCTGGTTCGAACGGCTGGAGACCCTCAAGTCCAGGCCGGGCGGGACCATCGCCGCGCCCGCCGCGCGGCCGGGCAGCCCGGTCTATCCGGTCCTGCACTGCCGGCAGGAGATCCCCTGCAACCCCTGCGTGACCGTCTGCCCCAAACGCTCCATAAAGCTTTCCGGCGATTCCATAACGTCCGTACCCCGCTTCTCCGGCGAATGCATAGGCTGCTTCAAATGCCTTATCGTCTGCCCGGGCCTGGCCGTATCCCTGGTGGACCGCCGCAAGGACGCGGAACATCCGCTCGTCTCCCTGCCGTTCGAAATGGACCGGGGACTGGTGTCGAAAGGGGACAAGGTCGCCCTGACCGACATGGAAGGCGCGGACCTGGGACAGGCGGAAGTGACCGACATAAGGGATTTCAAGGCGGACGGCACCCTGGTGCTTACGGTACGGACGGCCCCCGATATCGCCGACCGGGTCGCGGGCATCAGGCTTTTCCAGCGGGAAGAACC
>JAKLEK010000442.1 GCA_022703115.1 Elusimicrobiota bacterium | reverse complement strand
GAGCAGAGCCCGGCGGTAATGCGCGACGGCTTCATCCATCCGTCCGAGCGCGGCCAGGGCGACGCCCAGGTTATTATGCGCCTCCGGATAATCCGGCTTGATACGCAAAGTCTCGCGATAGCGGACTATAGCTTCCCGGTATTTTCCCTGGCCGGCCAGAAAAACCCCCAGATTATTATGCGCAGACCAGGCATCCGGGTTCTTCCGTATGCTGTCCGACCATATCCTTCCCTCGGATAAGTAGTTCCCGCTCTGACGCCGGGTCAGTACGAAAAGAGGCAGCAGCAGCGAGGCCGCTAACACGTAAGCCGGCACTTTACTCCCCGCCCCGTACCGCCGCCAGGCCAGCGCCGCGCCGGCCGCAGAAAGAACGATAGGACCCAGGCTGGGCAGATACTGGAAATGGTCCGCGACGTAGGAGTAACGCATGTAGTAGATGTTAAGGAATCCCAGCACCGGCGCCAGCGTAACGGCGAAATAAGCCGCCGCGGTCAACGGACCCCGGCCGGTCCTTTTGCGTACGAGCCACAGGACCGCTATCACGGCCGCCAAAGCCAG
>JAKLEK010000441.1 GCA_022703115.1 Elusimicrobiota bacterium | reverse complement strand
TCGAAAACTTCGAAAAAAATATCCCAGAAGCGGAACGAGAGGACGCTCATGCTGGACTCCTGTCGCCGGCTGCGGACCGCAGCCCGAGAAATACTTCGCCGGCAAAACCGCAACTGCGATGGAACGATACGGCCAATACCCGAAAGCCCGCCTTCCTAATAAGCTCCAGCCACAGCGCCCGGGGAAAAAGGCCGAAAACATGTCTGTCATGCTCTGCACAGGGGGACACAATACCTATTTTCAGGCCCTAAGCTTCTTGAAGGCGAGAGCGGAGACGAAGAGGAGGAGGTTGCACATCACCACCGCCGCTCCGGCCGGCAGGTCCAGGAAGAACGACGCTGTCACTCCGACCAGCACCGAGAGCACGGCCGAGGCGACGGAGATGAGCATGGCGGCCCTGAACCCCCTGGCTAGCTGGAGCGCGGTGACGGCCGGAATTATCAGCATGGCCGACACCAGCATCACCCCGGCCACCTTGATTGCGAGCACCACGGCTACGGCCGTAAGGGAGGCGAGCAGCATGTCGATGCGCCCGGCCTTCACCCCGGTGAGCCTGGCGTATT
>JAKLEK010000440.1 GCA_022703115.1 Elusimicrobiota bacterium | reverse complement strand
CCGCGCTGGAGCTGGACCTGATCAAGGTAAAGGGCAAAACCGTGCCGGTACGGATCTTCGCTCTGCTGGGACGCAAGGACCTGAAGGAGAGCGCGGCATTCCGGGAGCGGGAGGCGGCGCACAACGAGATGCTGGCGGCTTATCGGGGGCGCGAGTGGGATAAGGCCGGAGAGCTGCTGGAGCAGTGCCGCAAGGCTTCCCCCAATCTGTCCGCCCTCTACGCCATCTACGAGGACCGCATAAAGAACTTCAAAGCCGCTCCGCCCGCCCCCGACTGGGACGGCACCTACACCGCCACCTCCAAGTAGTTAATAGCCAGTGGCTATTAGCTTTTAGCTTTTAGCCAATAGGTATTACCTTATTTGGAGCGGCCGCCGGAGGCAGCCTTCTGCCGGTTCTTTTTTCCAAGGCCGGAGGGGTGCCGCCCGAGCCCGCACCAGCCAAAGGCCACTACAGCGGATGTCGGATGGGTGCTTCTCGGTCTCAGCCGGGCCGGCAGAAGGCTGCCTCCGGCGGCCGCGAACCCAAGTTGTGGCAGACCGCCAAATCCCCGGCCGCCCCTCCAAG
>JAKLEK010000044.1 GCA_022703115.1 Elusimicrobiota bacterium | reverse complement strand
CGGCCAACCGCTTCGAGGTCGTCGAATGCCAGGCCGCGCTGGATGCCGTCCGCGCCCACACGCTGGACGGCGAACCGCGCGGCCCCGGTCCGAAGGATGTCCTCTGCCAGCACATCCTCGCCACCGCCTGCGCCGGCCCGGCCGGGGGAGATGAGACGGCGAAGTTCGAATACGGAGGCGGACACGTTATATCCGAGCTGGCCGCCGGCAAAAGCGTGCGGCTCAGGGCCGAAGCCTGCGGGACCGACTGCTACCCGCGCCGCTCCATAGACACCCTGATAAGCCTCGCGACCGTGAACGAAGCGGTTCTCTTCAACCCGCGCAACTGCTATCAGAACTACAACGTGGCAGTGAATCTTTCCGACAGGACGCTTTATACCTACATGGGTACGCTCAGGCCGGGCATGGCGAACGCGAACTACTGCAGCGCGGGACAATTGTCCCCGTTGCTGAAGGATCCCCTCTACAAAACCATAGGTATAGGCACGAGAGTATTCCTGGGCGGAGGGGTCGGCTACGTGGCCTGGCCGGGAACCCAGTTCAACGCTTCGGCGCCGCGAGGAGAGAACGGCGTTCCCAGGCGGCCCGCGGGCACTTTGGCGGTGATCGGGGACCTGAAGGGAATGTCGCCCCGTTTCCTTTCCGGGGTCGCCTTCAGGGGCTATGGGACCTCGCTTGCCGTAGGCATCGGGGTGCCTATCCCCATCCTGTCCGAGGACATACTCCGCAACGCTCTCGTACGCGATTCCGAGATTTTCGCGCCGGTCGTCGATTATTCTTCTTCATATCCGAACAGGAAAGCGGATGTCATAGCTGAGGTAAGCTACGCCGAACTGCGTTCAGGCTCGATCTCCATAGGCGGACGCAGAATACCGACCGCTCCGCTTTCCAACATCGTCCGCGCCCGGGAAATAGCGGCGGCGCTGAAAGAGTGGATAGCGGGCGGCCGCTTCCTGCTGACGGACCCGGTAGCCGCGCTGCCGGCGTCCGGACCGCCGCTCAAGCCGCTGAACGAGACAGCGCCATGAAAACACCCCTCTTCGTCCCGCGCGCCTACCGCTCCGGCCTGGGGGCCGGCGGGAGGTCCTTCCGCGTCCTCTGCCGCGACACCGACCTGTGGGTATCGGCCGATCCGGACCTGGAGCCCGTCGCTCTCGGAAAGGTTCTGGAACTGCGCGGACAGCTGGAAGACTATATATCGCGGAACCGCGGCTTTCTGACCTCGCTTTCGCCTCTGCCGGACGACGACTCCGCTCCGCCGGTCGCGCGCGAGATGCTGGCGGCGTCCCGGCCGGCCGGGGTCGGCCCCATGGCCGCGGTCGCCGGAGCCATAGCCGAAGCGGTGGGGAGGGAACTGCTTAAGCATGTACCGGAAGTCCTGATCGAGAACGGCGGCGACCTTTTCCTGGACTCGGAACGGCCGGTACTGGCCGAAGTGTTCGCCGGGAGCTCGGCTTTCTCCGGCAAACTTGCCTACGAAGTCCAAGCGGGCGGCGGATGCGGCCTGTGCACCTCGTCCGGAACGGTGGGACATTCCCTGAGTTTCGGCAAAGCCGACGCGGCGACGGTCCTTGCCGTAACGGCCGCGGCCGCCGACGCTTTCGCCACGGCGGTAGGGAACATGGTCCGGACCAGGGAGGACATCCCCGCCGCCCTGGAGTACGCCGGAAGGCAGCCCGGCATAAAAGGATGCGCGGTGATAGTCGGCGACGCCATAGGCGTCCGCGGGGAAATCAAGGTGGTAAAGCTATGAACTCCAGGTGATCAAGCCATGACGATACAAAAACCCATCGTGGTCAAATTCGGCGGTTCGGACATGAAGACCAGCCGCGACATGCGTCTGATAGCGGATATAATCAAGCGCTACCCGACCCCGCTCATCGTAGTGGTCTCGGCGCTTTACGGCCTCACCGACAGGCTTGCGGAGGTCGCGCGCTCGGTAAAGGACGACGCCGCCCTTATCGACGGACTCCGGCGCTTCCTCCTCTCGACCAAGCGCGAGATAGCGGAGAATTTCCTGGACGACCCGGAAAAGCTCGCCCAGGTCATGGCCGGCGTTTCCTCCCGCCTGAAGGAGCTGGAACGCTACCTCAAAGGCATACATTTCCTGGGACAGACCCCTGAATTCGCGGAAGACCTGATCCTCAGCTACGGGGAGCGGCTCTCTTCCCGCCTCCTGTCCTCTCTGCTGAAGGCCGAGGGAGTGGACTGCGAGGAGGCCCTGCCGGAGGACATCGGGCTTATAACGGACGGAGAGTTCGGCAACGCCGGCATAGATTACGGAGCTTCAAGGCGACGGCTAAAAGGAAGGTTCGGCGCGCGCAAGGTCTACATAGTGCCGGGGTTTTACGGCGTTTCACCGGACGGGAAGGTGAACCTTCTGGGACGGGGAGGAAGCGACTATTCGGCGGCGGCCATAGCCCGCTGCGCCGGCGCCGCCTCGCTGGACATCTGGAAGGACGTGGACGGCTTCATGAGCTCCGACCCCAAGGCGGTGCCGGATGCCGTGCCGGTACGGCGGCTTTCACGCCGCGAAGCGTCCGAGCTGGCTTACTTCGGCGCGAAGATACTGCATTCCCGCACCATGGAACCGCTGGCGGGGACCGACATAGCCATACGGATAATGAACCTGCACGGCCAGGGAGCAGGACGCCGCCCCGGTTCGCTCATAGACGACCGGCGCAGGGTAAGCCGGAACGTGATAAAAAGCATAGCCTCTACGGACCGGATAGGCATACTGCGCCTGGACGGCCCAGGGCTCGGCGCGAGGTCCGGCGTAATGGCGCGCGCCACCGCCGCTCTGGACGCGGCGGGCATAAACATCCTGTCCGTTATAACCGCCCAGACGGCCATAACCATCCTGCTCTCCGGGTCCGACCTGGAGAAGGCGGTGCGCGTCCTGAAACGCCTGGCCCTGCCGGCCGTGGAATCGGTGAAGGGGGACGGGGACGCGGCCCTGCTGGCGGCGGTCGGGGAAGGCATACGTGAACGGTGCGGCATACTCGCCAGGATCGCCGGGGTGCTGGCCGGGAAGGGCATAAACATAAAGCTGTCGGCCTCGGGCCCGTCCGAAGCGGCGGTCTACCTGGTGGTCCGCAGGCGCGACCGGCGTCGCGCCCAATCAGCCATCCACCATGAATTCTTCCGTTGAACCTACATAAAAATTCGGGGACACAATACTTAATTCAATAATAGGTAATGTGTCCCTGAATTTTGTAAAATAAGTAAGCAGAAAGCGTTTTGAGCGCCCACCTCAACGGATAGGGTGGACTTCACGGCAGTCTTGCGCCGCTCATGGACACAAGATAGCCGAAGTTTAGTACACTAGCGTTAGCCGAAGCACATTAGCGATAGCTTTGCGCCCATATCTCAACGGATAGAGTCCCAGCCTGCGAAGCTGGTTATCCTGGTTCGATTCCAGGTGGGCGCACCAGATCTCTTCCGCGCATAGCGGAAACGACAGAACGGACTACCGGCATGAGCGAAAAACATTCACACAAGGACTCCCCGGCGGCCTCCGGTTCCAAAACCGGACGCTATGTCTACGATAAAGAACTCGGCAAGGTAGTTAAGATATCGGACGAGATAGTAGGCATCAAGAAAGGCTCCGCCGGCGAAGGCGCCTGTCCTATAAAACCCGGCGGGCATAACTGCGGCGGAGGCTGCTGCTGCGGCAACTGACCCCGTAAGACTTCCCGACGGTATAGCTCCAAGGATTAGGTCCGGTTCCAGACCCCCGGCAAGCCTCTCGCCTTTGAACTACTCGCCACTGGCCGCTAGAGAAGAAAGCGCCCGTCCCAATTCCTCGAACCTGTACGGTTTTGCCAGGGCCGCGTCGAAACCGTAACTCCTGAAATCCCCCATCACCGGATCGTCCGAATAGCCGCTCGACACCAGCACCTTCGCCTTCGGATCGAATTCCCTCAGCTTCAGCACAGCCTCCCTGCCCCCCATGGCGCCGGGTATGGTCAGGTCCATTATCACGGCCGTGAACGGGCGCTTTTCCGACGCGGCGGTCCGATAGGCCTTCAGAGCGGCTTCTCCGTCCGCGACAAGCAAGCATTCGTAGTTCAGCGCCTTCAGCATTCTGGCCGCGGAGCGCCTGACGCTATCGTCGTCGTCCATTACGAGCACGCGCCCGCCGCGGACCTTCCCGGCTTCCGGCTCTTTCGATATGGCCGGCGCGTCCGCCCCGGTCACGAGCGGCAGATAAGCGGTGAACACGGCGCCTCCCTTATCCGAAGAGGCTAACAGCCTTCCGCCGTGCCTGGCGAACACGGAATACGCTATGCTCAACCCCAAGCCGTGCCCGCCGGTCCTGGTAGTGAAATACGGCTCGAATATCCTGGGCATGATCTCCGCCGGGATACCGGGGCCTTCGTCGGCGACCGTTATCCTGATGAATTCTCCCGGGCCTATCGGCAAACCGGAAGCGGCGTCTATGCGGCATTGCCCGGCGGCTACCCTGACCACGCCGCCGCCGGGCATGGCCTGGACCGCGTTCAGGGCCAGATTGCTGAACGCCTGGACCAGTTGGCTTTCGTCCGCAAGCGCGGTCAGGGCCTGGACCGGGACGGAGATGTCGAAACGGCAGTTGGAACCATGGGATACCAACCCCACCGAATCCTTCAGGACCCGGCCTATATCCAGGTGTTTCTTGGCCGGAACCCCGCCCTTGGCGAACACAAGAAGGCGGTTGGACAGCTGTTTCGCCTTTTCGGCCGTGGAAGCCATGTCCGAGAGGAGCTCCCCGGCCTCGCCTTCCGGAGGCAGGCGGCTCTCAAGCAGCGAGAGGTTCCCGATGATACCAGCCAGCATGTTATTGAAATCGTGGGCTATGCCGCCGGCCAGCACTCCGATCGACTCGAGCTTCTGGGCGTTCCTCAGGGTCTCCTCCGCCTGTCTGAGCTCCGTTATGTCCCTCACCGTGGCCTGCAGGACCGGCCTGCCGTCCAGGTCTATTCTCGTGAGCAGGACCGTGGCGAAGAATTCCCCTCCGCGTACGCGTTTATGCGTCCACTCGAAGAAATGGCTGCCTTTTTCCATGGCTATCGCCATCATCTTGCGCGCCTTATCTGCCGAAACGGCTCCGTCCGGCTGGCGCTCCGGAGAGAGGTCCGCCGGCGCCATGGAGGTGAACTCGGCCTCGTCCGCGCAGCCGAAAAGCCCGAGCGCGGCCGGATTGCCCTTGAAAAAAACCCCTTCCGGGGTCAGCAGCATGAGCGGATCGGAAGAGGAATCGAAAATGGTCTTATAGCGTCTTTCGCTGGCCCTGAGCTCCCGTTCCGCCCGTTTGCGTTCGGTAAGGTCCCTGGAAATATCCACGAGCAGGTCCCGGCCGGCCACATTGATGGCCCGGACCGAGGCCTCCAACACGACCAGAGAACCGTCTTTTCGCCGGTGTACGACCTCGAATTCCGCGCTCCTCTTCTCGCGTATCGTCCGCATACGGCCCTCGACCAGGGCGCCGGCGTCCTCCTCCGCGTCCAGCACTGTTATAGGCCGCCCGACCAGTTCCTCGCGCTTATAACCGTGTATCCGCAGCGCGGCGTCATTGGCATCCAATATCAGCGGAGGCTCATCCGGCCGCGCCTCCAGCACCATTATGGAATCGCGGGCTTGGTCGAAAAGCGTCCGGTAACGGGTCTCGCTGTCCCTGAGCGACGTTTCGGCGCGCTTGCGCCTGGTGATGTCGCGCGATATCCCCATTACGGCCCTCACGCCGCCGTCTTGGTCCGGCAACGGGACGAACTTGGTGTCCAGCCATCGGCTGGAACCGTCCGGAAAGACGACCTCTTCCTCGAAGAAGGCCGGCACCCGGCTCTCAAAAACTTCGTCCAGGACCTTCTCCTGCTTCGCCGCCGCCGCCGGCGGGAACAGGGAGCGCTGCTCTTTCCCTACCGCTTCCGAACGGCGAAGTCCCAGGTCCTTCATCGCATAGCCGTTCATATATTCCATCTTCCGATCTCGGCCTATTATGAAGATGGCGTCCTGGGCCGTTTCCGCCAGAGCACGGTACCGCCTCTCGCTTTCCTCCAGTTCCTCGGCGGCCCTTACCCGCTCCCCTGCGTCCTCATATATCGCCACCACTTCCCCGGACGACAGTCTGTACACGAAGCTGTCGCGCCACCCGGTGATGCGCGCGTCTCGGTAAAGTTTTATCGGGAACTGTTCCGGCGCCCCTGTCCGCCATACGCGCCGCAGCACTTCCAGCAGGCCGAATTCCTCCATGCCGGGAAAGACTTCGGTGAGCATTCGCCCCCGCACTTCCTCACGCCTGATAGCCTCTATCTGCTCGCAGCCCTGGTTGACGCTCAGGAAACGGAAGTCGCGGCCGTCGTCCACCGCCTCGTAAACGGCGGCCGCGCTGCGCATGTTCTCGAAAAGACTGAGGTACCTGTGCCTTTCGGCCTGGAGCGACAGCTCTTTCTCCTTGTAGTCGGTGACGTCCCTGACCGCTCCTATGACCCCGGAAATCTTCCCGGCTTCATCGTACAGAGGGGAATATTCCCCTTCCACCCAGCCGGACCTTCCGGTCTTCCCGATTTCGTACCGGAATTCGATGCGCGCCACGACCCCATTGTTGAGCACGCCCTCAAGTTTCTCCATGAAACCTACTTCCGACAGGAACGGAAATACCTCCAGCGGATGCCGCCCTATGACATCGGCCGAAGAGAGCCCGGTTATTTTCTCCATGAAGGGATTGAAGAGCCTGTAGCGCAGGTCCGGGCCGTAAATAATGACCCCGCTGCGCACATGGCTCAGTATCTCCCGGTTGATGCGGTCGAGCCCGTCCAGGTCCCCCGCGCCGGAAACCGACGCTTCAGGCCCGCCGGCCTTTTTTTTCTTTCGCATGCTCATTTCCCCCGCCCCAGGCGTTCATGAGAGGTCTATTATATCCCATTTATGCTGGTAAATTTTCATGAGGTTGTGCCGCAGCCCCGCGTTCTCCGGATCCCGGAGTCCGGGGTCGGTCTCCAGCAGCTTATCACGGTCCTCCATGGCCTGGCCGAGAACATCCCCGTCGCGCGGAAGCTCGGCCAGTCTGAATTCCATATCGCCGTGCTGGCGGACGCCCAGCACCTCGCCCGCGCCGCGGATACGGCTGTCCTTCTCGCTTATCTCGAAGCCGGAGGAAGTGGAGCACATCGCCTCCAGCCGCTCCGCGCCAGCCGGCGTGGTCTCTCCGGCCACCAGCAGGCACCTGGACTCGGACCGGCCCCGTCCCACACGCCCCCTCAGCTGATGAAGGCTCGCCAGTCCGAAGTTCTCCGCGTTATTTATCACCATGACCGTGGCGTTGGGCACGTCTATGCCCACCTCTATCACGCTTGTCGCCACCAGTATGTCTATCTTCCTGGCGGCGAACCCGGCCATGACCCGCTCCTTCTCTTCGGCCGGCATAGCGCCATGCAGCATGGCGATGCGCCGGTCGCCGAAGACGGTCTTCAGCCTTTCGAACTCGGCCTTCACCGACTTCAGCGCCCCTGCGCCGTCCTCCTCTATCAGGGGATAGACCATGTAGGCCTGACGGCCGCGGGAAGTCTCCTCACGGACCGCCTTCAGAGCATCTTCCTCCGCGGCCCTCTCGGTACGGACCGGCTTCCTTCCCGGCGGCATATCGGTCAGTACCGAAAGGTCCAGGTCGCCGTAAAGCGCCAGGAAGAGGGTGCGCGGGATAGGGGTCGCGGTCATGATCAGCGTATCGGCCTTATCGCCCTTGCGGCGCAGGGCCGCGCGCTGGCGCACACCGAAGCGGTGCTGTTCGTCCACGACTATCAGTTTG
Organism: Elusimicrobiota bacterium; assembly: GCA_022703115.1. Taxonomy (GTDB): domain Bacteria; phylum Elusimicrobiota; class Elusimicrobia; order Elusimicrobiales; family UBA9959; genus YA12-FULL-51-18. Next base: position 1,860 of record JAKLEK010000044.1, on the reverse strand, counting down.
AGGTCCTTGAACTTCACGTCCGGTTCCAGGACCGCGTGCGTCCCTATCACTATATCCAGTCCGCCGGCCGCGATCTTTTCCTTTATCTCCCTGCGTTCCTTCGGCTTGAGGCGGGACGTAAGGACCGCGAACCGCACTCCGAGCCCGGACAGGTACCTGCGGAAGGTCATGAAATGCTGCTCGGCCAGTATCTCGGTGGGGGCCATGAAAACCCCCTGATAGCCGTTCTCAACGGCCAGCAGCAGCGCGCTCATGGCCACCACGGTCTTTCCGGACCCGACGTCCCCCTCAAGGAGGCGCGACATAGGCGCCGGAGCGGACATATCGGCGAAGATATCGTTGATGGCCTTCTTCTGGGAGGGGGTAAGCTCGAAACCGAGCTTCTCCCGGAACGGGGTCAGGAGATCCCTTTTTATCCGGTATGAAAATCCCTTCTCGATGGAACGCGTCTGCCTGCGCTTAAGCGCCCAGGCCAGCGACATCAGCAGCAACTCCTCGTAGATCAGCCTCCGGCGCGCCTCTCTGAGCTCGAAAACGTTACGGGGAAAATGAACGGCCCTGAACGCCATCTCGCGTCCTATCAGCCCCCTCCCCGCGAGCAGCCGGCCCGGCAGGAACTCGCCCATCTCGGCGGAACGTTCCGTGACGGCCCTGAACATCGCCTCCCGCATGAACCTGGCGGTTATCCCTTCGGTCAGCGGATACACCGGAACTATACGGTTCACGTGCGCGTTCTGGGCCATGAGGTCGTCCTGGCGGTAATGTTCCTCCACGCGCAGCCGGGTCCTGAAAAGCGGATCTTCCGGAGAGGCCACCAGCCACAGGCGTTCGCCTGGCTTCACGTCCCTGCGGAGGGATGAGAATACGTCGAAGCGGTGATTATGCCGCCTGAACCAGCTGGCCTCCGCTTCGTAACCGCCCGCGTCTATGACGGCCTTGAATATGCGCAGCGAACCGGGGGTATACATATCCCGCACCGAGCGCACGAGGCCGAACACCACCGGCACTTCCTCCAGACGGTCGAGCTTTTCCTTTTTGACGTTGAAACGCCTGTCCTCCCACTTTTTCGGGAAATACAGCAGCATGTCCTCCACGGTCCCGAGACCGAGTTTGTTCAGCATTTCGGCCCGCCGGGGCCCCACGCCTTTAAGATACTGTATGTCGGTCATATATCCGCGAAAACCGGTCCCGGCGGACGGAAGTTCCGGACTGGTTCATTTAAGGAAAGCATAGCGCAAAGCCAGAAGGACGGAAATAACCCACAGCAGCGGCGGCACCGAAGCGGCCCGGCCGGAAAGCGCCCGTACCGCGACATGGGCGATGAACCCGAAAGCGATCCCGTCCGCTATATTGAAAGTGAAAGGAATAAGGACCAGAGTTATGAAGGCCGGGATAGAGGCTGAAACATCGTCCCAGTCGATGCGCCTGACCGAGCTCATCATCAGAGATCCCACCAGGATGAGGGCCGGCGCGGTGACCGGATGGATGAACGTGCCGTCCCCCAGCGGCACCGCCGCGTTGACCGAAGCGACCAGCGGCGAGAAAAAAAGGCTCAGCAGGAAGAGAGCGCCCACGGTAAGGGCCGTAAGCCCGGTGCGGCCGCCCTGGGCGACCCCGGTGGAACTTTCTATATAGCTGGAAACAGTGGAAGTGCCCAGCAGGGCCCCGGCCGTAGTGGCGACCGCGTCAGCGAGAAGGGCCTTGGAGACCCGTTCCAGCTTCCCGTCGCGCATGAGACCGGCCTGCATTCCGACTCCGAGCAGGGTGCCAAGAGTGTCGAAAAGCGACATAAACAGGAAGATCAGAACTACCGCCAGCGCGTCCGGGGTCATAAGGCCCCGCAGGTCCAGCTTGAAAAAA
>JAKLEK010000439.1 GCA_022703115.1 Elusimicrobiota bacterium | reverse complement strand
TGGCGAACTTGCCCAGTTGCACCAGCTTCAGCATGGCTTCGACACGCTGCGCCACCTGGTCCTTGGGCAGTCCGTCGCGCCTCAGGCCGAAGGCGATGTTGTCCCACACGCTCAGGTGCGGGAACAGCGCATAGCTCTGGAACATCATGTTCATCGGCCGCTGGTACGGTGGCAGCGTGGCCAGATCCTGGCCGGCCAGCACGATGCGCCCGGAGCTCGGCGTTTCGAAGCCGGCCAGCATGCGCAGCAGCGTGCTCTTGCCGCAGCCCGACGAGCCCAGCAGCGCGAAGATCTCGCCCTTGGCGATGTCCAGCGAGACGTCGTTGACCGCCTTGTAGCCGTCGAAGTCCTTGACCAGATGCTCGATGCGCAGGAACGCGGCATCGCCCGCGCCGCCTGCCGTGGAGGGGTTCAGCATGAGGCGACTACAGGCCGGTCTTGAAGGATGTGAAGGTGCGCGTCATCAGCCGGCGCAGGTCGTTGTTCAGCGCTTCGGGCGGCACCATGGCCTTCATGTCGGCCGGCGGCAGGAACACCGTCGGGTTGCTCGCGACCTCGGGCTTGATGAACTTCTTC
>JAKLEK010000438.1 GCA_022703115.1 Elusimicrobiota bacterium | reverse complement strand
CAGACGCAAGGCGACGGGGTGGTCGTCGCAGTGATCGATACGGGAATCGATTTCGGTCACGAGGACCTGTATCGAGACTCGAACGGCAACGGGCGGTTGGACAAGGGTGAGCAGTACAACGTCTGGATCAATCCGGGCGAGGATCGCAACCACAACGGCCTATTCGATGCAAGCGATGTGAACAACGTGGACGACGACGGGAACGGATACGTCGATGATATCCGCGGCTGGGATTTCATTTCGTACGACAACAACCCGGCCGACGACCACGGCCACGGGACTCACGTGGCCGGGACCATCGCCGCCGTCGCGGGCAACAACCGCGGGATTGCCGGTATCGCCCCGCGAGCCAGAATCCTGACCGTCAAGTGCCTCGGGAGCAACGGAAGCGGAACCACCTCGCAGCTTGCCAACGGGATCGTGTACGCCGTGAATAGCGGAGCGAAGGTCCTGAACAACTCCTGGGGCGGCAGCGGCACCAGCCAGACCATCTTCGACGCCGTCCAGTACGCCCGTTCACTGAATCGAGTCGTCGTAGCCGCCGCAGGCAACATGGCCATGAACGCCGGTATGGCG
>JAKLEK010000437.1 GCA_022703115.1 Elusimicrobiota bacterium | reverse complement strand
ATTTCTTCGCAGTCCGGCGACAGGACTTACTACGGTATTTTCGGCGCCGGGATATACCACTGGACGCAGCCCGCTTTTGATTCCATGGGGGTCGATTACGATTCTGATTCCGGGTCCAGTTTCGGTTTTACGCTCGGAGGCGGGGCGGTGTTCCCTCTGCGCGGCCGTCTGAAGCTGGGTACCGAGCTTCGCTGGCACCGTCTTTTCACCATGAAAGGGGACAATTTCGACGTGGACCTGGCCAATAATATCCAGCCGTCCGTTCTGCTGCTGTACGGGTTCTGAGGGCATACTCGCGCCACCCCTTGACAAGTCAATAGCTGTCTGCTACAATAAAGACAGCCGCCCTTCGGGGCCGCTAAATGAGAACTCCCCTGTAGGGGATGCGAAAACCCGCCACAAGCGGGTTTTTCGCTTTACAGCCTAAATCTCCCATGCGTCCCCGTGCTAGGACGGTCGTCCCTCGGCTGGCACCCTAAGGGTTCGCGGCCAACGGAGGTAGCCTTCTGCCGGCCGGGCCGGGGTTTCGGGGAAACAGGCCCGGTATTCTCCGCCGGCGCGTGAACTCGGCAAAAAA
>JAKLEK010000436.1 GCA_022703115.1 Elusimicrobiota bacterium | reverse complement strand
CATCTATGCGCGCGAAAACGGGCAGGGCATGGCCTTCGAGGCCCAGGCCGAAGGCGAGGGCGCACAGCCCGAGTCCGCACCGGCGCCTGCCTCGGCCGGCCCGGTGCTCAGCCTCGCCCCGGCGCCCGCGCCGGAGCAACAGGCCGACGCAGCCGACTCGCCGCCCCCCGAGCCGCCGCCGCGCGGCGGCCGCCCGCACTTGCAGCGCATCAAGTAGCCGTAGACTGCCTTTCGGCCCGCTTAGCTCAGTTGGTAGAGCAACCGCCTTGTAAGCGGTAGGTCGCCCGTTCGAGTCGGGCAGTGGGCACCACAGGCTGGCCAGGTCTGCCCGTGGTGGGCGGTGTGCGGTGGTGGACGGGCCGACGGTGCCACTGCTTTGAGGATGCTGTCGGATCGCTTTACACCGGCGCCTCCGACCTTTCGGCCGTGCGCCGCAATGCCATGATTTACATGTGGATTTCCCCGGCCCGGTGGGCTTGCACGGCATTTGCTTGACTCTCAGTGCTGGGATCAGCCAACAGGGGAGAGCACATGAAGCAAGCACACTTCCGGGCCGTGGCCGTCGCGATCGGCCTCGTC
>JAKLEK010000435.1 GCA_022703115.1 Elusimicrobiota bacterium | reverse complement strand
GATGTCCATCACCGCCAGGTCGAAGCGCCCGGCGGCCAGCCGCGCCACCGCCTTGGCGCCGTCGGACGCGGTTTCCACGGCGTAGCCCTCGCGGGTAAGCGCGGTAACCATCAGTTCGAGGATGGTTTCCTCGTCGTCAACCAGCAGGATGCGGACTTTCTGCGTCATAGGCGGAAATCGGCGGCAAAATGCTAAAATAACAGCGGGCCCGTAGCTCAGTTGGTTAGAGCAAGCGACTCATAATCGCTGGGTCGCCGGTTCAAGTCCGGCCGGGCCCAGATTTTGGCGTCCGCCGCGAGGCGGGCGCCTTTATTTTATGGCGAAGCCCAGCGCCCGGCCATCCTTGTAGGTGTAGACCCCGGCCGCCGCGCCAGAGTCGTCATAGGCGCGCAGCACCCTCAGCGCGCCCTTCTTGAAGACCAGCTCCTTCTGCAGCTTGCCTTCCTTCGCGTAAACCTTCACGGTGCCGTCGGGGATCTCGCCGTCCTGCTCTATCACGTTGAATTCCCTGTCGAGGCGGGTCTTGGCTATATACCGGCCGGCGACGTAGAACGAGAGGATCTCGCCTAGGGCGATGCGCTTG
>JAKLEK010000434.1 GCA_022703115.1 Elusimicrobiota bacterium | reverse complement strand
GAACTAGGCTGGGAGCCCCGCGAAACCTTCGAATCCGGCTTGCGTAGGACCGTCGAGTGGTATCTGGACAATGGAGACTGGCTTCGCGCAGTACGGGACGGCAGCTATCGTGACTGGCTGCACCTGAATTATGGAGATGCCGACCGATGAGTTCGCCGCCAAGTAGGAAGGGAATCGTTCTCGCCGGAGGATCAGGCACACGGTTGCACCCCGTTACGCGGGTCACGTCGAAGCAGCTTCTGCCTGTTTACGACAAGCCGATGATCTATTACCCCCTCAGCGTGCTGATGCTTGCGGGAATTCGGGAGGTTCTGATCATCTCCACCCCGGCAGACACGCCGCGATTTGCGGAACTCCTTGGAAATGGCTCGCAGTGGGGGATGACCTTTCAGTATGCGGTGCAGCCCTCCCCCGACGGACTCGCCCAAGCGTTCCTCATCGGCGAGGGCTTTCTCGGAGACAGCCATAGCGCTTTGATACTCGGAGACAACATCTTCCATGGCCACGACCTGTCGGTCCGACTGAACCAAGCTAGCGCACGGCGGGACGGCGCAACGATCTTCGCCTATCACGTGGTCGACCC
>JAKLEK010000433.1:315-589 GCA_022703115.1 Elusimicrobiota bacterium | reverse complement strand
AGGCCCACGCGGTCCAGGTAATTCTTCTTCTCCACGGTCCAGGAATAATTATTCTTGCCGTAGAGACGGCCGATATAATAGGCGGCGTTGAAATCCAGGCCGAGCCCGACGGAGTTGCGGCCGCGGCCGCGGTAGGCGGTGGGCATCAGCACGATGCCGCTCAGGGGCACGCTGCCGGTCTCGTAGGCCGCCGGCCTGGAAGGGCCGGGCTTGGCCGGCGCCGGCTGCAGCGAGAAAGCGGCGGTCGAAAGCGGCAGGCCTCCGGCCGTGGCGG
>JAKLEK010000433.1:0-305 GCA_022703115.1 Elusimicrobiota bacterium | reverse complement strand
GGTGCTGGGCGCGGGTATGACCTGGATAAGCTGCGCGCGCAGGGGCGCGGCGGAAAGCAGGAAGGCGCAGGCGAGCAGCAGGTTTTTCATAGGAAGATCTTGGCCGCCAGGCGCGTCAGGAGGTTGGCTTCGGCGCCGGCCAGCAGGTCGTCTATAATTATACCAAAACCCCCTTTTACGGAGGTTTCCAGTTTCTTTATGGGCCAGGGCTTGAGCGTGTCCAGCGCGCGGAACAGCACGAAGGCCGCGGCCAGGTTGAAAGGCGTCCTCTCGAGGAAGAGCAGCGCGGTCCAGTAGCCGATCAC
>JAKLEK010000432.1 GCA_022703115.1 Elusimicrobiota bacterium | reverse complement strand
CCGCGATCGAGAACATAGAACACAGGACCGAGGCGGCGATGCTGGAAAAACTAAAGACGCAGAAGAGCTCAATATGAACGACAATACCGGACCATCGTCGGACAGGAACGCGGGGGCCGATTTCAGGGCCATGGCCGTAACCGCCGCCAGGCTGGCCGACGCGAAGAAGGCGGAGGATATACGCATTTACGACGCCGGGAAGCGCTCGCCGCTGACCGATTTCCTGCTGGTGGCGACCGTGGATAATCCGGCCCAGCTGGAGGCCGTGGAAGAGGAGATATCCGTAACTTTCAAGAAGGACGGCTTCTACGCCGGCCATAGGGACGGGGTCCAGTCCAGGCACTGGCGCGTCCTGGATTACGGCGGGCTGATCGTGCATCTTTTCGAAAAAGCCGCCAGGGAAAGTTTTTCGTTCGACTCCATATACGCGGGTTACCCGACGGTGAAATGGCAGGCGAGGCCCGCCCGGGCCGGCAGCGCGGGGAAAAAGGCCCGGCGTCCGGCCGCGGCGCGCAAGCCAGCCGCCCGCAAGCCCGCCGCGCGGAAGAAGGCAGTTAAGAGGTCCCCGAGGTCCGGCAGGAAATGAAGATA
>JAKLEK010000431.1 GCA_022703115.1 Elusimicrobiota bacterium | reverse complement strand
CGCCCGCTCGAATATGCGTATGTCCGGCGCCCGCAGTTTCAGCTGGTATTTATGCATGTCGGTCACCATCGGCACAAAGAACCGGCTCAGAGGCTCTTCGAATTTAACGACCTCCCTGAAACCGGCCGCGGCCTCCGCGAGCAGGGCCAGGCGCCGTTCCTCCGGCAGACCGCTTACCGGGCCGTATTCCGGCTCGGCCACCACAAGATAATCGGCTTTGCGCGCCGCGGCCGGAAAGGCCGAGAGGGCGTCGGCTATGGTGGCCCGGGAGGGAGCGGCTTCAAGCACCCTGTAGGGAGGGTTTTCCTGACGTATGACCGGCGGGGTCCAGATATCCTTCTTGGGAACGGCCACCGCCGCGCCCGGCCGGACGTTGGACTCCAGCCATGCGCCGGCGGACGCGGGTGTGCCCGGCTCCCAGAAAAAGCTTTTGAGATATACGGTATAGGCGGCCGTGTAGGACGTCACGAGCGCGGCGAGAATAAGTCCGGCCGCGCGGCCGGACAGAGCCGAAACCGCCCTGGCGGCGGAAACGAAAAGGAACACCGTTATCTGGATGAAATACGCGAAGTGCGGATAATCCATGGACCC
>JAKLEK010000430.1 GCA_022703115.1 Elusimicrobiota bacterium | reverse complement strand
GCCGTGGTCTCCAGCGAATTCAGGAAACTGGACCTCGCGCACACCATGATGGAACTGGTGCTGGAAGACATAACCCGTCCCGGCGGACCGGTGGACGTCGTCTACGCCACCATCCGCACCGCCAGCTACGCGCCCCAGAAACTGACCGAAAGCCTGGGCTTCGTAAAGCTCGGCATATTCCCGAACACGCACAAGGTCAGCGAGAACGAGACCCACTGCCTGACCGCTTTCTTTACCGGGGAGTCGCTGAAGAAGAGAGAAACGGAACCGAAACTGATACCTGAGGCGGCGCCTTTCTACGAACTGGCGCGCCGGCAGCTGGGTCTGGAACCTCCGGTTATCGAGGAGGTGCGCGGTCGCTATCAGGGCAATCCGCACGCCATACCGCTTCTGCCCATGGAGACCATCACCGCCCCGGCCTTCATCCGTAACAGGTTCAAGAACCTGAAATGCAACGGCTTCTTCGAGCACTCCTACATGCCTTTTCACGAACCCAATCTCCTGTTCATCACCCCGGACCAGTCCACCGAGGTTTACCTGAGCTACAGTCAGAAGGACAAGTACAGCGCTATCGTGGGCGGCGTGACCAGGGAACA
>JAKLEK010000043.1 GCA_022703115.1 Elusimicrobiota bacterium | reverse complement strand
CACGTAGGAATCCATGCGTCCGGCCGTAGTGGGGCCGAACGACCCCGAGGGCTTGTCCGCCGGCTTCTTGGCCGGGCCAGCGTAGTAGACCGGATGTTTCTTAAGGTATTCCGGCAGCGGCTTGCCGGCGTCCAGCAGCTCCTTGAACTTCGAGTGGGCTATGTCCCGTGCGACCACGATCCGGCCGTTAAGGGAAAGCCTCGCGCCGACCGGGTGCTTGGACAGTTCGGCGGTTATATCCGCCATAGGCCTGTTCAGATCTATGCTCACGCAGTTCGCGCGGCCGGAGAACTCTTTACGCACTTTTTCCGGTATCAAGCGTCCCGGGTCCCGCTCCATCTCCTCCAGCCAAAGGCCGCCTTTGTCGATCCTGGCCAGGATGTTCCGGTCCGCGGAACAGGAAAGCCCCATCCCTATCGGGGCCGAGGCGCCGTGGCGCGGCAGCCGTATCACCCTTATATCGTGCGCGAAATACTTCCCGCCGAACTGGGCGCCGTAACCGAACTTCCGGGAAGCCTCCAGCAGCTCCTTCTCCAGGGCCTTGTCCCTGAACGCGCGGCCGTATCCGTTGCCGGAAGAAGGAAGACCGTCCAGATATCCGGCCGATGCCAGCTTCACGGTCTTGAGGCACATCTCGGCCGAGGTGCCTCCCACCACGAAGGCGATGTGGTAGGGCGGGCAGGCGGCGGTGCCTAGAGAACGCATCTTTTCCGTCAGGAAAGGTTTCAGCTTCTCCGGGGTGAGCGTCGCTTTCGTCTCCTGATAAAGCATCGTTTTATTGGCCGATCCGCCACCCTTGGTGACGAACAGGAATTCGTAGGCTGCGCCTTTAGACGCATAAATGTCTATCTGCGCGGGCAGATTGTTCCCCGAGTTCTTTTCCTCGTACATGTTCAGGGCCAGAGTCTGAGAGTAGCGCAGGTTCTCCCCTGTGTAGGCCTGCCAGACGCCTTTTGAGAGCAGTTCGGCGTCGTCGGAACGGGTCCAGACCTGTTCGCCCTTCTTGGCGACTATGGTGGCGGTGCCCGTGTCCTGGCAGAAAGGCAGCTCGAACCGCGCGGAGATCGCGGCGTTCTCCAGCATGCAGTAGGCTATGAACCTGTCGTTCTCCGAGGCTTCCGGGTCCGAGAAGATCGCTGCCACCTGCTCCTGGTGCGCGGCGCGCAGGAGAAAGGAGACGTCCCTGACCGCCTCGCGGGCCAGGGTCACCAGGGCCTCCGGTTCCACCTCCAGGACCTCCCGGCCGCCGGCTTTCACGAGCTTAACGTGCTTTTCAGTGAGATTGCGGTATTTAACCCGCGGCTTTTCCAGTTCGAACAGTTCCTGATATATGAACCCGGTCTTACTGTCTGCCATGATAGCCTCGCTTATGAATATGCCGATCGTGGCGCCGTTAGCTTTCCGCTACGGCGCGAGTATATGCTCGACAAGCCTGACCCAGTAGGCGGCCCCGATCGTCAGCAGCTCGTCGTTGAAGTCGTAGTTCGGGTTGTGCAGGGCCGCCCCGTCCTTTACAGGCCCGCTTCCGGCGAAAACGTAGCAGCCGGCTTTTTTCTCCAGCATGAAAGAGAAATCCTCGGACCCCATCACCGGCCTGGGTTCCACCACGTTCTCCGCTCCGACCAGCCGCTTCAGGACCTCGGCGCAGAGCGCGGCTTCCCTTTCGGAATTGACCGTGGGAGGGTATGCCCGCGTGTAGCGCAGCGAGGCCTTCGTCCCGTGGGCCGCCGCGACGCCGGCGCAGATCTCTTTCATCCGCCGCTCCATCAGGTCCTGTACGGCCGGGGTGAAGGCGCGAGTGGTGCCGCGCAGCATGACCTTGTCCGGAATTACGCTGTAGGCGTCTCCGGCGTGTATCTGGGTAACGCTGACGACCGAAGGGTCCATGGGGTCCACGCTCCGGCCCGGTATGGTCTGCAGCGCCTGTACCAGGGCCGCCGAGGCCACGATCGGATCGGCGCCCGTGTGCGGCATGGCCGCATGGCAGCCGTGGCCGGTCATTTCGATCTCGAACAGGTCTGAGGAGGCCATTACAGGTCCGGGGCGTACGCCGAATTTTCCCAGCGGCAGTCCCGGCCAGTTGTGCATGCCGTAAACCGAATCGCAGGGGAATTTATCGAACAGCCCCTGTTCAACCATTTCGCGGCCGCCGCCCATGCCCTCCTCGGCCGGCTGGAATATGAAATGTACCGTGCCGGAGAAGCGTTTCGCGGCGGCGAGACGTTTGGCCGCGCCGAGAAGCATGGCGGTGTGCCCGTCGTGGCCGCAGCCGTGCATCTTCCCGTCCGTAAGGGAACGGTGTTCGAAATCGTTGTTTTCCTTGAGCGGAAGGGCGTCCATGTCGGCGCGAAGGGCTATCGCCCCCTTTCCGCCGCCGGCCTTAAGCGTGCCGACCACGCCGGTGCGGCCAAGCCCTTTATGGACCAGCAGTCCGAAGGACTCCAGCTTATCCGCCACCATCGCGGAAGTGCGGAATTCTTCGAAGCCGGTCTCAGGATGGGCGTGAAGGTCGCGCCGCCAGGCAGTCATTTCTTCCCGCAAAACTTCGATATCTACCGGGACAGGCATGGGATATTGTCCTCCGCGAAAGCGGTGCGTGAACGTCTAAGGAGTATGATACAAAAAAATATCGCCCGGAGTAGACCGGCCGTTCCGCGGCGGGGGGAAGAAATGGTTTAATATCGGAACGGCCGCGGACCCTTTCCCGCGCCGGCGTATGACACATGTAAAAAGCCTGCTCGCCGGTTTTCTCCTGCTCCTGACGGTCCCCGCGGCCGGATCCGGCGATCTCGGAGGCAAGACTTTCTTCCTTTCGGAAGGCGCAGACTGCGAGCTGAGAACCGCGGTCCGCTCGAAGATAGGGCCTCTTCCCGAATTGAAAAAACGGCTGTCAGGCAAGAAAGGCGTCTACTGCGTGAGTTGGGAACTGCGCAGGAGCGATTACTACGCTTACGCGGAACCGGCGATCTATATCGGGAGGGTAGGGGATGTCAGCGAATTCTATATAGACGGGAAAAAGATAGGCCTGACCAGCCGCGTCCCGGCCGGAGGGTGGTACCTGCACGCCTTTCACAGCTATTATTATCTTCCGCGCTGGCTGCTGGGTGAGACCAACGAGGCCCTGCTGAAGGTGGATAAGTTCTTCCTGCTCGCCTCCGGTCCTATGGACGAGATGGTCATAGGCGACTGGGACGATATACGGCGTAAGGCCAGGATAGCGAATTATCTGCGCGGCGACCTGCCTCTTCTTCTCTCTATCCTGTTCGTGGTGGTCGGAGCGCTGATCTTGGGTATATTCCGGAATCATTCCAATTTCTCCGGTTACCGCACGTTCTCGCTTGCCTGCTTCACCGGTGGATTGTTCTCCATGTCCCTGAGCCGGGTCCTCTATTTCTTTTCCGCCGATTACCCTCTGATCTATAAGTATAACTGCGCCGCAGGCATACTCTTCTTTTATTTCTTCCTGTCCTTCTTCTACGGGTCTCTCGATACCGCGCGCCACTTCAGGAAATTGAACGCGGCCGGGGCGGCCCTTGGCATGATAGGAATACTCGCGGGGGCCGATGTTCTGTCCACGACCAGAGCGTACGCCGCCTGGCTTTTCTTCATATACGTCAATCTGATGCTGCTGATGGGGTACACTCTTTATTACCGCCGGCAGCTCCGGGACGCTTCCATACGGGCGACAGGGGTGGGACTGCTGCTGGCCGCCACCACGCACGACATCCTGGTCTACGCCGGATGCGCCACTGGCGGGAATATGATCCCGTATGCGATCTTTATCGTGCTCTTCTCTTTCGTCTTCATCGTGCTTACGGACATGGAGCAGATATATCTGGCGGCTTCCAGGACCGCTTTCGCCGTGGGGGAGCGCAATAAGCTGCGTGAGGACCTGGAGCAGGTGGCGAAGATCGCCGCGATCGGCCAGATGGCCGCGCAGGTGGCGCACGACATACGCTCGCCGCTGGCGGCGCTGGACGCGGTCACCAAGGACGTGGCGCAGCTCCCGGAAGACAAGCGCATAATGGTCCGCAGCGCCATCAGCCGCATAAGGGATATAGCCAATCATCTGCTCGAAAAGAACAGGCAGGCCCGGATATCCGCGGACGGCGCCTCCTCGGCGCCGCCCGTCCGGTCCGAGGAGATCTGCCTTCTTTCCGGCCTTATCGAGCCTCTGATATCCGAGAAACGCCTGCAATTCCGTTCTAAAATAGGGGTGGATATAGAGGCGGTCATGGACGAATCATCGTACGGGATGTTCGCCAGGATACAGCCGGCCGAATTCAAGCGTGTTCTGTCGAATCTGGTGGACAACGCCGTTGAGGTCCTGGGGGACAAGGGGGTCGTCAATCTGGGTTTGACCCATGAGGGCGGGAATATAGTCCTGACCGTCACCGACAACGGAAAAGGTATCCCGCGGGACATACTCGAGAAACTCGGCCAAAGAGGCGGGACCTACGGGAAGGCCGGCGGCTCCGGCCTGGGGCTGTATCACGCCAGGAACTCCGTGGAATCGTGGGGCGGGACCTTGAAGATAGGGTCGGAGCCCGGCAAAGGGACGACGGTGACGGTGACGCTGCCGGCCGCGCCCGGTCCGGACTGGTTCGTGTCCGGACTGAAGCTCAGGCCCCGCAGCGCGGTAGTGATCCTGGACGACGATACCAGCATACACCGGATCTGGCAGGGCCGCTTCGATTCGCTGGGGGTCAAGGAGCGCGGGATCGAGGTGCTCCATTTTTCAGCGCCGGAAGAGCTGCGGTCCTGGGTGAGGAACAACGCGGAGAAGCCGGCGCTTTACCTGACCGATCATGAACTTCTGGGTTATAAAGAGACCGGCCTGAGCCTGGTCGAGGAACTGGGCATCGGCGCGCGGTCCATACTCGTCACCAGCCGATACGAGGAAGAGGACGTGCTTAAGAGCTGCTTGAGGCTGAGAGTACGAATGATCCCGAAGGGGCTGGCGGGGCTGGCGCCTATAGAGATAGAGGACGACCGCGGACCGGATGTCCCCTCGCCGCGGCCGGCGGCCCGGGCGGTGCTTCTAGACGACGACGTCCTGACCCATATGAACTGGGAAATGGCCGCCAGGGAGAACGGGGTATCGCTGGAGACGTTCACCGACCCCGGGAGATTCATGGCGGCGGCGGAAGCCATGCCCAAAGATATACCGATCTACATAGATTCCGGGCTCGGGGACGGGGTCAAGGGCGAGAGGATAGCCGGAGAACTGCACGAAAAAGGCTTTACGAACCTGACGCTTGCCACCGGCCATCCGCCGGAGAGGTTCGCTTCGCTTCCCTGGCTGAGGGTTATAGGCAAGGAACCGCCATGGGGCGGAGACCGGCGGTAAGCCGCCGAATGGATGAGCGCGGAGCCCGTCTCGCTTCGAGACGCGGAAAGCGCGGACAAGGCCGCGGTAACAGGCGGCCTCGTCCTACGCAGGGTCAGTCCCTGGAGCCGGCCGACTGGGGTTCGGCCTTGCCGAAGAAGTTCGCCAGCAGGAACTCGCGGTTCATCCTGGCGATGTTCGCTACTTTCACGTCCTTAGGACAGACGGCCTCGCATTCGTACTCGTTGGAGCAGTTCCCGAACCCCTCCCGGTCCATCGCTTCCAGCATGCTGAGCACGCGGCGCTGCCGCTCCGGGGAACCCTGGGGCAACAGGGCGAACTGGGATATCTTCGCGCCGGTGAACAGCATCGCGGCGCCGTTGGGACACGCGGTGACGCAGGCTCCGCAGCCGATGCACGCGGCCGCGTCCATGGCCTCCTCCGCGTCGTCTTTGTTGACCGGCGCGGCATTGGCGTCGGGGGCGGCGCCGGTGTTCACGGATATGTATCCGCCGGCCGCCATTATCCGCTCTAGAGCTGAACGGTCCACCACCAGGTCCTTCAGGACCGGGAACGATTTCACCCGCCAGGGTTCCACGGTTATCACGTCCCCGTCGCGGAACCGGCGCATATGGAGCTGGCAGACCGTAGAGTGCTCGTCCGGGCCGTGCACGTCCCCGTTGACCACCAGGCCGCAGCAGCCGCAGATCCCTTCGCGGCAGTCGCTTTCCACCGTCACGGGCTTTTCGCCCTTCTTTATCAGGTCCTCGTTCAGCAGGTCCAGCATCTCCAGGAAGGACATGTCCGGGGAGACGTCCGAGACCTTGTAAGCCTTCATCCGGCCCGGTTCCCCGGTCCCGTCCTGACGCCAGACCCTCACAGTAACGCTGAAGCCGTTCTTTTTATCGCTCATGATTCGGAATTCTCCTTCTGTGTCCGCCGGAGGCGTCCTATTTGTAGCTTCTTTCCGCCATCTTTATATGCTCGAAGGCCAGAGGTTCTTTATGAAGCGCGGGTTCCTTGCCCTCTCCGGAGTAGGCCCAGACCGCGGCGTGTGAGAAGTTCGCGTCGTCGCGTTTCGCTTCGCCCTCGGCCGTGCAGGATTCCTCCCGGAAATGTCCTCCGCAGGATTCCTTGCGCTCCAGCGCGTCCTTCAGGAACAGTTCCGCGAATTCCAGGAAGTCGGCCACCTTCATGGCCTTTTCAAGGGTCTGGTTGAAGTCCTTGTCGCTCCCCGGGACGGTGACCTCCGACCAGAATTCCTCGCGTATCTCAGGGACCTTCTTCAGGGCCTTCTTGAGGGTGGATTCGTTGCGGGCCATTCCGCAGTCGTTCCACATCACGTTCCCGAGCTGGCGGTGCAGTTCGGTCGGGGTTTTCTTGCCTTTTATCGACAGGATGCGGTTGATCCTCGCCTGCACCTGCCCGGCGGTTTCCGCGAACTCCGGGTCCGAGCCGGAGGCCGGCTCGAACTTGGTGGAGCCCAGGTAGCCGCCGACCGTGGCCGGAGCTATGAAGAACCCGTCGGCCAGGCCCTGCATCAGGGCCGAGGCGCCGAGCCGGTTCGCTCCGTGGTCGGAGAAGTTGGCCTCGCCCAGCGCGAAAAGGCCCGGGATGGTGGTCATGAGGTCGTAGTCCACCCAGAGGCCGCCCATGGTGTAATGCGGCGCCGGGTAGATGCGCATCGGAGTGGCGTAGCCGTTCTCGTCGGTTATCTGGTAATACATGTCGAAGAGATTGCCGTACTCGGCTTTTATCTTGTCCGCTCCCTTGCGCTTGATGGAATCGCGGAAGTCGAGATAGACCGACAGTCCCGTGGGACCGACGCCTCGGCCCTCGTCGATCATCGCCTTGGCCGCCCTGGAGGCTATGTCCCTGGGCACCAGATTGCCGAAAGCCGGGTAGCGCCTTTCCAGGAAATAGTCGCGTTCCGCTTCCGGTATCTGGCCCGCCGGGCGCTTGTCGCCCTTGGCCTTGGGGACCCAGATCCGTCCGTCGTTCCGCAGGGATTCGCTCATGAGGGTGAGCTTTGACTGGTGTTCGCCCGAGCGCGGTATGCAGGTCGGGTGTATCTGCGTGAAGCACGGGTTGGCGAAGCCGGCGCCGCGCTTATAAGCGGCCCAGGCCGCGGAAACGTTGCAGGTCGCCGCGTTCGTGGACAGATAGAACACGTTCGCGTAGCCGCCGGTGCAGAGCAGGACCGCGTGACCGGCGTAGGACTCAAGCTCGCCGGTGATCAGGTTCCTGGCGATTATCCCGCGCGCCTTGCCGTTCTTCAGGACCAGGTCCACCATCTCGCGGCGGTTCATTACGCTTACGGTGCCGGCCGCGACCTGGCGCATCATCGCGGAATAGGCGCCCAGCAGCAGCTGCTGCCCCGTCTGGCCCCTGGCGTAGAAAGTGCGGGAAAGCTGCGCCCCGCCGAACGAGCGGTTGGAAAGGAGCCCGCCGTATTCCCTGGCGAAAGGCACGCCCAGCGCTACGCAGTGGTCGATTATCTGGTTCGATATCTGCGCCAGCCTGTATACGTTGGCCTCGCGGGCGCGGTAGTCCCCGCCCTTGACCGTGTCGTGGAAGAGCCGCCATACCGAGTCCCCGTCGTTCGGATAGTTCTTGGCCGCGTTTATGCCGCCCTGGGCCGCTATGGAGTGCGCGCGCCTGGGGGAATCATGCAGCGTGAAGACCTTCACGTTGTAGCCCAGCTCCCCGAGAGAGGCCGCCGCCGAGGCTCCGGCCAGTCCCGACCCGACCACCAGGATCTCGTATTTCCGCCTGTTGTTGGGATTGACCAGTTTCAGGTTGAATTTGTGGTTGTCCCATTTTTTCTCTATCGGTCCGGCTGGTATTTTGGCGTCCAAGTTCATGGCTTTCTCCTGTTCTGTCGTGTCAGAATAAGACCGCTTAGGCTCATTGTATGGTTACCTGGTAGATCGCGTCGGCGGGGCAGGCGTCCATGTTGAGCAGGAAATAGACCGAGATCAGCGCGAAGCCGATCATGGCCAGCGCCACCAGCCAGGAGCCGAGCTTGATGAATGGAGTGTACTTCGGATCGTTGACGCCAAGGGTCTGGAAAGCGCTCTGCATCCCGTGGCTCAGGTGGAGAACCAGCGCGGCCGCGCCTCCGACGTATATGGCGACGAAGGTCCTGTCCCGGAAGGCCGAGGTGACCATCTGGTAGAAGCCGATGGAATGGTCTACGAAGCGGAAGGTCAGCATGTGGTAGATGAGATACGCCAGTATCAGGACCGCGGTGTAGAGCATGGTGGCGGACCCGATCGTGCGGCCGCCCTGCCACTTCCGGCTTTCGTATCCGCGGGGGGCGTTGAGCCAGTCCTCGATGCGTACCCAGACCCCGGCCGCTATATGCGCCAGGAAAACGGCCAGCAGGCCGAGCTCTATCAGGGGGAGCGCCGGGTTGGAAAGCAGAAGATCGACCCAGTTGTTATAGGCGACCTCGCCCTTGAACAAGAGGAGGTTCTCCGCCAGATGGAAGAGCATGAAGGCGCCCAGCATGAGCCCCGTTAAGGCCATAACCGTCTTACGGCCTATGGAAGTGAATATAATGCGTTTTATAAAGGCGATATTCATTATTTAGTCCTATTTGTCCTCGCGAATACGAAAGGTAGGCCGGCTTTCCGCCGCCGGTCGCTGATATTCTATAAGTTAAGCGGCCGGCGGCGGAAGTAAAAAAACTTAATGGGATTTTAGCATATCTAATACTTCCGGACCGTATAAGCGACCGCGGGGCTCCGTCCAGGGCGCGGCTATTTGATTCGCGGCCAGGATTAACTATAATTACAATGGGTTTTCCGGGAACATTTTCCGAAGAAATTTCCGTCCGGAGGGTAACATGCTGCGTTTCCTGTTCTCTGCGCTCGCCGCCATCATGGTCGCCGATGTTTCAGCTTACGATAAGATAGATTTCAAACTGCAGATAACGGACCCGGCCCTGTCCAGGATCTCCGCAGTCGCGGTGATGGACGGCAAGGTGCTGGCGGCGGATACTAAGGCGAATGCGGTCTTCATCTTCGATCCTTCGGGCAAGTTGCTTAAGAAGAGCTCCGCCCCCCTGAAAGAGCCGGGCGGCCTGAGCGCTGGGAACGGCCGTATCTACGTGGCCGACACCGGCAATTCCCGCATAGTGGTGCTGGGCCCGGACGGAATGCTGCAGTGGGCTTTTTCGGGGGAAGGCGCTCTCCCCGGCCAGCTGGACGGTCCCATGGACGCTGCTTTCGGCCCTGACAACAGGCTTTACGTGGCCGACACCGGCAATTCCAGGGTGCAGGTTTTCAACGCCGCCGGGATCTTCCTTTACGGTTTCCCGGTGCTGAAATCCGACCGCGTCACCAAGCTGGCCCCCTCGCGGATAGCGGTGGACGAGGCGGGCTTCGTCTACGTCTCGGACCCGGACAATTCCCTCATAGTGAAGTACGACAGGGCCGGGAACCCGGTCAGAGGATACGACCTGCCCAACGACGGAGCGGAGGTCGACCCTTACGGAACGCTTTACGTCATCAACGGC
>JAKLEK010000429.1 GCA_022703115.1 Elusimicrobiota bacterium | reverse complement strand
ATAGGCCATACGGTAAGAAGATAATACGCCCAGGCGGCGGTCAGCGCCGGGCGGCGCCCGCGCCAGATAACGGCGGCCGCCGTTATCGCTATGAATACGGCCGCGTTCCAGAATGAGTGCCAGTTAAGGATACCGGGGCCCGCCGGCGGCTGGTAGACCGGCGCCAAGCCGAACGGCAGAAGGGTCTTCAACGGGTAAAAAGACAGCCCATACGCCAGCTTAGCCGCGAGCGAGTCCACGCCCGGCGCTTTAAAAGCCGGGACTGACGTCTCCACTTCGACCTGGAAGGCCAGGGCGACCGCGCCGAACACCAGCGAAAGCGCGAAATACGGCAGCTTCTCCGCCAGGACCCGGCGGTTCCCGGACTGGAACCACTTCCGCGGATCGGCCGGCAGCCGGCCCAGAGGATATATATCCAGCAGGACCAGGACCAGCGGCAGGGTCACGGCCATTTCTTTGGAAAGCAGCGACAGTGTGAACAGGAATAAAGGCAGGAGCTGCCGCCGAAACAAAGGAACGGCGGCGCCGCTGCGGCGAGCCGCAACATAGGCCAGGATCGCCAGCTGATAGAACAAAGCGGAGACGGGAGTGTTGAAC
>JAKLEK010000428.1 GCA_022703115.1 Elusimicrobiota bacterium | reverse complement strand
CGAGGTCCACCGTCTCCTTCGGCACGTAGCCGTAGGCGTCCTGTATGCCCTGCAGCAGCGCGATAAGCGAGCCGCGGGTCCGGCGGTGTTTCCTTATGAGTTTCTTAGCAGCGGCGAGGTCTATTTTCATCTCCGTCACCGCATGAATTATACTACTTAGCCGCGGGGCCGGGCAAACGCACCCCGCGCCGACGACCGGCGCCCCCTATGTGTTGACAGGCCGGATTTAGGTTTGTAGGATTATTATCAGTCCGCTGAAAAACCCCACTCAGATGTATTTTGAGCCGATTTTTCAGCAGACTGCTGGACAGCGACCGAACGATTCACGACCGCCGCGACTAAGGCGTCATATCCGCAAAAGTGAACCGAGATAAAGGAGCAGTTATCATGTCAACAACCGCAGCAACGGTAAAAGGAAAAGGCTCGGCGCAGCAATACGTGTCCGACCTGCTGACCCATGTGGTGAACAAGAATCCCGGAGAGAAAGAGTTCCACCAGGCGGTAAAGGAAGTGCTGGAGACCCTGACCCCGGTCCTTGAGAAGCATCCGGAATATATGAAGGCCAAGATACTTGACCGGATCGTGGAGCCGGAAAGGGCC
>JAKLEK010000427.1 GCA_022703115.1 Elusimicrobiota bacterium | reverse complement strand
ACGCTCACCTGCGAAGACGTGAAGAACGCCGCTTTCAAGATGAAACCCCCTCTGCGTGAACGCGCCGACAGGGACGCGTTGAGAAAAGGCCTGTCCGATGGTCTTATAGACGTTATCGCCTCCGATCATGCCCCTCATTTATCCCGGGACAAGAATAGGGGGCTTTTAAAAGCTCCGTTCGGGATCATAGGTCTGGAAACGATGCTGGGCCTGGCGCTTACGGAGCTGGTCCATACCGGGCTTGTCTCCAGGCTCCGGCTGGCCGAACTGCTGAGCCGTAATCCGGCCAGACTGCTCGGACTGAAGAATAAAGGTTCTATCGCGCCGGGAATGGACGCGGACCTGACCCTGATAGATCCCGGGCTGGAATACCGGGTGGGCCCCGTGTTCCGCTCCAGGTCCTCCAATTCCCCGTTCACGGGCAGGAAACTTAAGGGCCGCGCGGCGGCGACCATAGTGGGCGGCCGTTTCGTCTTTAAACTGCGCTAAATAAGGTAAAATTACTGGGCTTCGTGCGGAGACGATAAGGCAACGATCATGGGCTTTCTATATAAAAAACTCGTACGCAGGATCCTTTTTAATTTCGATCCCGAAACGGTGCAT
>JAKLEK010000426.1 GCA_022703115.1 Elusimicrobiota bacterium | reverse complement strand
CCGGGTTGCGATGGAGGTCGATGTGTTTGCTCGCGCTGCGCCTGAACACAAGTTGCGCCTGGTGCAGGCACTCCAGGATGATGGACAAGTGGTCTCTATGACGGGTGACGGTGTGAACGACGCCCCTGCTTTGAAAAGGGCCGACGTGGGCGTTGCGATGGGCATGAAAGGCACCGAGGCAGCCAAAGAGGCAGCCGACATGGTGTTGGCCGATGATAACTTCGCCACCATCGCCGCCGCTGTGCGAGAAGGTCGCGCGGTCTACGACAATCTGAAGAAATTTATCCTCTTCATGTTGCCTACTAATGGCGGAGAAGCGCTGGTGGTTATTGCGGCCATACTATTCGAACTGGCCTTGCCGCTGACGCCGGCACAAGTGTTGTGGATCAACATGGTCACGTCCAGCACGCTGGGGCTGGCGCTGGCCTTCGAGCCGGCCGAAGGCGGCATCATGCGGCGCCGCCCGCGGCCGCCGGGCGAGTCGCTGCTGTCGGGCTTTTTCGTCTGGCGCGTGCTGCTGGTGTCGGTGCTGATGATGATCGGCCCGCTGGGCCTGTTCCTGTGGGAGCTGTCGCGCAACACCAGCCTGGAAACGGCGCGCAC
>JAKLEK010000425.1 GCA_022703115.1 Elusimicrobiota bacterium | reverse complement strand
CAATTCCCCTTTCATCGGCCGGCGGCTCCGCGGGCGGGCCGAGGCGGTGGTCGTGGGCGGCCGGCTGGTCCCCGCGCGGCGGGGCGCGGCCGGGGCCGGCGGAAGCCGCCGGTTTTGCTGTTGACAAAGGAGCCGCAAGCGGTTTAAATATACAGGTCCGACGGGTAACGCCTCCGTGGCGTAAGGCACCACTTATGGGATTCCTATACAGACACTTCCTGCGCAGACTGCTGTTCGCTCTGGACCCGGAAATGGTACACGATCTGGTCGTCAGAGGCGCCAGGATGATGCAGAGCGCCGCGCCGGCTCGGCTGGCGGTCAGGGTAATGTCGCGCGCCAAGGACCGGCCGCTTACCGTGGCCGGGATAAAATTCAGGAACCCGGTCGGCCTCGCCGCCGGCTTCGACAAAGACTGCGAGATACCGCTTATCCTCGCGGGCCTCGGCTTCGGCTTCCTGGAGCTGGGGACCATAACGCTGCGGCCCCAGAACGGGAACCCCCGCCCCCGCCTGTTCCGCGTCCGGGAAGGCAAGGGGATAATCAACCGCATGGGCTTCAATAACGCCGGCGCCTACGAGGCCGCCCGCAGGCTGGAACGCCTCGGA
>JAKLEK010000424.1 GCA_022703115.1 Elusimicrobiota bacterium | reverse complement strand
GTTATACACCCGGTGCTTAACTACCACATGAATTTTTAAGGGAAAATGACAGCGAACAAAACTAATCTTCCGTTTTTTGCCGCGTTGTGCGGGCTGCTCCTCCTGCCCGCGCGCGTCTGCGCGGCCACGGCGGAAGACTCCAAGATTTTCGCGCCCTATTTCAATATGAACCTGGCGGAAAGCCTCTATGTGCCTTCAGAGGGCGAGTTCTTCAGCGGCGGCATGATAAACACGCAGGTGGGCCTGCTTTCCAAGGTGGCGAAAAACCACAATATTTTCGGCCTGTACAATTTTAAATATCTCGGCCCGGCCTTCCAGCCGCAGGACGGCAAGCAGTTCACCGAACGGAGCCTGGACCACGCTTTCAGCCTTGAATACCGCTGGCAGTTGAGCGAGCGCCTGCGCCTGCGCCCGGCCTACGCCAAAACCACCGGCTACCGCCGCAACGGCGTCAACGAGGCGTGGGACAATGGCCTGTACAACATGAATTCCCAGGGCGGGCAGGTGGCAGTGGACTATCTGTTCGGCATGCTGGGCAAAAACGGCACGCTGACGGCGCAGTACCTGTCGCGTTCGCTTGAATTCCCTAACTATACAGACCTCCTGC
>JAKLEK010000423.1 GCA_022703115.1 Elusimicrobiota bacterium | reverse complement strand
GTCCTGGACCTGGAGGGCTTCACCTGCCTGGAGGCCGCCAACGCCAAGGCCGGCATAGAGTCGGCCAAAAAGCACAATCCCGACGTCGTCATAATGGACATACAGCTTCCCGACTCCAGCGGCTTCCAGATCTGCCAGGAACTCCGCCGCTATTCCAAGGACTTCATCCTCATCATGATGACCGGCAGGTTCCTCTCGGCCGAAGAGAAGACCCAGGGCTTCTCCCTGGGCGCCGACGAGTACCTGACCAAGCCGTTCGACATCCAGGAGCTGTGCCTGCGTATCCGGCAGCTCCTTTCCCGGAAAGGCCGATAGGCCGGACCGCTCAGGCCCGATAAGACAGACAGGGGAGGCTACCGATATGAAGACAGCCCGGCATCCGTTCGTTCCAGTTATCCTCGCGGCCGCTCTGCTGGCCGCGGTCGCGTCGCTGCGGCCGGCCGGTGCCGGCGCCGCCGGACAGAGCGCGCCCGGAGTCAGGATGGAAGTGTTCTTCGAGAGCATGGACGGCGCCGGCTGGCAGTGGTTCTTCCTGTCCGACGTGGTGCGCAAGAGGCTGTCCGGTACCGAAACGCGCGTCTATCCGCTCCTGCAGAAGAACGATAAGG
>JAKLEK010000422.1 GCA_022703115.1 Elusimicrobiota bacterium | reverse complement strand
CGTCAGATCCGCGGCATTTCAAATCCTTCGATCAGCGTTTATTTCAGCGATCATGAGCCCGCCGACGACTTTTTGCTGGAACGCTCCTATTTCATGACGATGGAAGGCGTGCGATGCGTTGTAGTTTCAAATGACCGCGGGATAAGGGAGAAGGCGGCGGCTGAAAAGATAATGACCGTTCCCTGCGACGCTTTTTACCGTCTTTGCGCCGGAGAATTAAAAAAACGCGCGCGTTAGCGCGGCCTTCCCGGTCCGTCGGTCTGAAAAATGCTAAAATAAATGCCGATTTGACGGGCTCTTTAGATATCGGCAAGTGCGGGCTGGTGGCGGAACTGGTAGACGCGACGGACTTAAAATCCGTTGGCCGCAAGGTCGTGCGGGTTCGAGTCCCGCCCTGCCCATTTCGAGACGGCGGTAGTATTCGGGATCGGTCCGATTTTAAAATTCACGAGGTGTCTGATCTATGGGAATAGTCGCAGTGGGTATGAAACTTATAGTGATAGGCGCGGTTGTGGCGGTAATCGGCGGACTGCTCTCTGCCTGGTCCAGATGGGTCGGCGGTCCCATATTCGTGCTTGGCGCAGCCTTCACTCTTTTTTCGGCCTATTTTTTCC
>JAKLEK010000421.1 GCA_022703115.1 Elusimicrobiota bacterium | reverse complement strand
CAGATTATTATGTACCTCCGGAAGCCCAGGCCTGAGGCGCAAGGCTTCGCGGTAGTGCACCAGAGCCTCCTTCTTCCTTCCCAGAGCGGCCAGGACCGTTCCCAGATTATTATGCGCCTCCTGAAAATCCGGTCTGAGACGCAGGGCTTCGCGGTAATAATCCGCCGCCTCCTTATCCCGGCCGAGTTTCGCCAGAGCGAGGCCCCAGTGATAGTGGGTTTCCGGAAAATCCCGCCTGAGACGCAGGGCTTCGCGATAGTGCTCTATCGCCTCGCTATAACGGCCTTCGCTGTAGAGCGCCCCGCCCAGGTTATTGTGGGCCAGACAGGAGTCCGGGGTCTTTTGCAGGGTATCGGACCATACCCGGTCCGTGGAAGTATATATACCGCTCTGCCGCCAGGTCAGGACGAAAAGGGTCAGCGGGAGCGCGGCCGCTAACACGTACGCCGGCACTTTACTCCCGGCCCCGTACCGCCGCCATATCAAGACCGCGACGGCGGCCGCAAGAACGATAGGGCCGAGGCTGGGCAGATACTGGAAATGGTCCGCGACATAGGAGTACCGCATGTAGTAGATGTCAAGGAACCCCAGTACCGGCGACAGCGTGACGGCGAA
>JAKLEK010000420.1 GCA_022703115.1 Elusimicrobiota bacterium | reverse complement strand
GTAGTAGCCCGCGATGCCGTAGTGTGAGGAGTTCCGCACCGCGGTCATGCCGATGCCGTAGGTCTTGGCCTTGTCCATCGCCATCCTCATCGCCTTTTTGGAGATGACATGGCCCATGCCGTCGTGTCCGTCGATGACCGCCACGGCGGGCGCCTCGCGCACCACCTCGATCTTCGTTACGGGGTTCAGTATACCGGCCTTGATGCGGTCGTAGTATATGGGCTTGAGGCGGTTCATGCCGTGCGAATCGAAACCGAGCTTGTCCGCGGTTATAAGCACCTCGGCCACGATTTTAGCGTCGTGCGCGGGAACTCCCGCTCCCTCGAGCACGTCGATCATGAAGCGCTCGGCGGTTTCGAAATCGATCCATACGGTCTTCTCGCCCATCTTGTTCTCCTTGTTGCGGCCGCACCGGCGGCGGTGGTGAAAGACAACTATATGCCCGTACCGGCGATATCAGTCAATAAGGTTTTTTGGCGCGCAAATAATGCTGGATTTTCCCGCGCGTGTATGGTGAAGATACGGCACAAGGCAACCGCCACGGAGGTACGGCAATGGACGAATTCCGCGTCTGCCCGAACTGCGGATACGCGCGCGGGTTCCACGCCTCGTTTCG
>JAKLEK010000042.1 GCA_022703115.1 Elusimicrobiota bacterium | reverse complement strand
TACGCGCTTTTTCGCCGGCCAGGTCTTGATACGCTTTCTGGATCTTCAGCTCCGACTCCAGCCGGAATCGTTCATGCTGACGTTTCAGATACAGGGCCGCCGCACCCGCAAGGATAGCGAATACGGAGAATATCAAGGCGGATATAGATAAAAGAGCGCGCATGGATACTCCGGGAGAGTTCGCGGCGGCCGAGCCCGGTTTCACAGCGGGGATTACCGGAAGCGCCGCCCCCGACCCTGTGCGCCCGGCCGCAGCGGAAGCGCCGCGCCGGACCGGCTGAAAGGATGCGTTCGGGGTCCGCCGGGGCGGCATGGCTCCCGCCTCCGGCGACGCGGCCCTTCCTGCTTCGGCCTGTTTGGTTCCCGTCAGCGAAGCCTCAGGGCCTGGACCTTCCAGCGTCCTGAACCAATCATTGATGGAGGACGCGTTTCCGTGGGCCGCCACGGTAAATGAATCGGGCCCGGCTCCGGGCTGGACCGCCTCCCGGGCGCTCGCCCGCTCCTCCACGATAGTCCGATAGAGTTCCTTGGCCGCCTCGTTGTCTTCCAGGGTCCGCGCACCCTTCAGCAGCTCCAGCGCCTCCGCGCCGCGTCCGGACCGATGGCTCTCGTCCGCCATTTCCAGAAGCAATTTAACCGCGGACCGTTTTCGCTCCCTGTTTTCAGGGTCAGATGACGCGTAGTCAAGGATAGACCGCAGCGCTTTTTTGTGATCCCCGTCGCGGTAATAGCTCAACGCGCTCCTGGAATAATAGCCCGCGGCCGGCGCGGCATGGAGGATGCCGCGTATCGCCGTAAGCCGGACCGCCGGTAAAAGCAGAACGGCGCCAAAAAAAATATATTTCTTCATCGTGTTCGAGGCCCACGGCATTACACGATGAAGCGAAGCAGGCGGAGGGTATTCCGCGTGGGCTGCCGAAGTTTATCCCCTAACCCAAGTTGACTATAACAGACATTAGGACCGATGTCAATATGGCAAGATGGAGAACCCCTTTAGGATATGGCGGCGCAAGGGCGGGTAAAAACGATGGAAGGGCTTTAAGGGGACGGCCGGATCCCGCTTGAAACTTGCCGGTTCAGAACCGGCCCCTCAGCATATTTCTGCGGCGCTCCAGCGGGAAGCGCTCTATAGCGTAGCGCAGCGCGGTGCGGGGCATACGCGCATAATTATCGCGAAGAAAGTCCGTAAGCGCCCTTTCGGAACTACGTTTACCGACCTCACGGAGCAGCCAGCCGACGGCCTTATGAATGAGGTCATGCTTATCGGAGAGGAGCATCTCCGCTATAGCCAGAGCGTCCCCGCTTTCCCCGCGCCGCAGAAAGGCGAAGCAGGCGACAACGGCTATCCGGCGTTCCCAAAGGCGCCGGGAGCGGGCCAGACGATAAAGCGGCCGCCGCCTGCGGCCGGCCAGCCATTCGCCGGCGATGCCTGGAGCGCTGAGGTCCACCAGGTCCCAGTTGTTGATGCGGCTGGTATTCGCGAGGTACAGTTCATATATCCTCCGCTTTACCCCCTCGTTCCCCTTGCGGAACCTCTCCAGCATGAGCAGCAACGCGCACAGACGCTCTTCGTGCCAGGGAGAACGCAACAGTTCCATGACGCACCGCAAAGAGAGTCCGGCGTGTTTCCCGGCTATGGCCCTTGAGACCGGCACAGTTATGCCCAGGAACTTGTCCCCTTCGGCGTATTGACCTTTGCCTGTCTTGAAGAAGCGGGAAAGCAGTAGGGCCTTTGCGGGATCCGCCTCCCGCCTGAGATCCGATCTTATCGCTTTGATATCTTCCATAACACGGGCTTCTCGGGAAGTGTTTTAAAAACGGGCTGCGGCGGCCTTCGAAGGCCGCCGCAGCCGCAACAATACCACGCTTTTATTTACAGCCGTATCCGCCAGGGTTCGTGCCGCAATAGGCCGGCTTGTGGCCGCAGGCCTTCGACATCGGGTTCATCTGGCAGTACATGGGGCAACCGGGGCGCATGTGATGCTTGCTGCAGATGCTCTTGGTCTCATCTTCGTTAAGAGCGTCCATCCCCATTGCGTCCATAGCCTTCACGCAGGCCTCGGAGGCCGTGTCGCCGGAGCAGGCGGCCTGGAGCTCAGCGGGATCGAAGAGGCCTTCGGTCATCCCTTCGCTCTCATCCGCGCTCTTGTTCGTTTTACACCCTATGGCGTTCGGATACTTCACGCAGTGCATCCGGCAGGCGTGCAGCTGCATGTTGTTCCGGCAGTGGAACGGCAGCGCGCAGGAGCGGTGCTCCTGATGCCTGGCGCAGTAACCGGGACAGCCGGGGAGGTTGTTGTGATGATCGCTGCAGCGGCCTTTATCCTCCGCGTCCTCGCCAGCGGCCGCGTCGACATCCTTCTCCACGGACTTCTTGCAACCGTAGCCATTAGGATTGGTGTGACAGTAGGCGGGAGTATGCTTGCAGGACTTGTGCAGCGGCTGCATCTTGCAGAACATCGGGCAGCCGGGGCGCATGTGGTGCTTCCTGCAATTGACCCTCTTGTCGTCCTCTGACTCGTTCAGGTAGTCATCCGCCTCGGCGGCGGCCGCAGCCGGATCGAAGAGCTCGCCGGCGCTCTTATCCTGCGGCCTGCAGCCCTTGGACTGCGGGTATTTCACGCAATGCATCTTGCAAGCGTGCAGCTGCATATTATTCCTGCAATGGAAAGGCAGATCGCAGGAGCGATGCCACTGATGCTTGGCGCAGTAACCCGGACAACCGGGGAGGTTATTGTGATGATCGCTGCACCGCCCCTTGGTATCTTCGTCCACATCGGCCGGCGCCTGTATCTCAGGGGCCGACGGTATCTGTACCTGCGCGCTGGCGTCTACGGCATCCGCTCCTACCACGGACCCGAGCTGGTTGACTGCCGGGCCGGCAAAGGCCGCTCCGGTCATGGCAAACATCACCGCCGCCAGGCCGAGTCTTCTTATAGCCACTGTCATCATCATTCCCCCTCGTTGACCCCCGACTGCGGTCAACTTTAGAATAACTTATACCGATATTATACGAACTAATATGACCCCGAAGCAAGGACGAAGGACCTTTTTTCTCCCGGCATCCGGCCGGGTATGATTTGGGCCCTTTGGGCCGGCGCCGACGCGCGGCCGCATCCGGCAGGTACGCGCCCGGGGCGGCGAAACCCCGGTCTATATAGATAAGGAATGATATATATAATCCTTAAAAACGGGCAGGCCGCTGGAAAATATTTTCCAGCGGCCTTTCCACAACGGCGGAGTTACATCAATTACATTCAGGGGAACTGGGATAGGCGGAACAGTACATCGGACAACCGGGCTGCATCTGCATACCGGGACTGGCGCAATAGGCGGAACAGCCGGGCGCCGAAGGATTATAGGCGCAGTTGGACTTGGCCCCGGAAACGCTCTTACGGCAGGCCGAGGAAAGCGGGTTCGCGGCGCAGTACTGCGGACAGCCGGGATACGCGTGATGGTCCCTGCAGAACAGCGGACACCCTGGCGCGGCCGGATTCGAAACGCAGTTCGCCTTGGCCAGGTCGGAGTCGTAATCCGCATCGGCCACGCTCTTCTCCCCGCGGCAGCTGGGGAGACCGTGGTGATTCTGGCAGTACTGGGGATGCGGCGGCTTCGGATAACCGGGCACGACCTTCTTCGCTTCATCCGCATCATGCGCGTCGAAGGACTTGGCGCAGGCCGGATGGCCATGATGGTCCTTGCAGAACATGGGACAACCGGGATACGCCGGACTGACCTTGCAGTAGCCGGGGCAGCCGGGCGACATAGGGTGCGCCGCGCAATTCGCCTTCGCCAGGCCCTCGTCGAATATCCGGACTATACCGACGTCCCCGCCGGCGTCAGCCGGCGCGGAAGGCATATCTATGGCGGCATCCGCCACTGTGGCCACGCCGCTCGCTGAACCAAGCTGCTCTGCCGCCGGACCCGCAAAGGCCGCCCCGGCACACAGGAACACTAAAACCGCCGCGATCGAATTACGCATGTTTCTCCTTATGCGGACCGGCTGCCAGCTCCGCCGGCCGGAAGTTCCGGATGGAACAGCATGTTAAATTGTATCATGCGGCAGGATCGCCGCCAAGAACCGAAAGACCCTGTTTTACCGTGCTTTACAGCCCGGTGTCAATCAGGCCTTTTGGACCACAGCTGTCCCAAGCAAAATCGGAAGCGGCGGGTTGCCGGTTCAGGGTCCTGCCGGGCATGGGACCCTTCGGGCCTCCGGCCGGCCCGGCGACTGACCTATGGGCGTGCCGCAACAGGGCCTATGGCCGACAGGCGGCCTGCGCGCCGGTTCCAGAACGCTGAATTGTGCTTCGCACCCCTCGGCCCGATACTTCCCATGCCCGTCACCCTTCCAGCTTTACCCCGCCGCACTTAAGAAAAACTGAATAGCCGAGCTTGAGCGGGCCATGCCCGGGTGCAGGGGAGCGACTTGCGGGATTTAACCGGCTGAACCAGACTTATCCGGAAACCCCTCAGGGACGCCGAGGATGTTTGAGCGCAAAAGCTTCGCCTTTTGCGCGAGTTCCGCAGGCGCCGGATAAGCCGCCAGTGAAGACGGCGGCCGCCCTTTGGGCGGCAAATCCCGCCTTGAGCGAGTCTGCATCCGGGCATGACCCGCTACGCACATAGCGGAACCTTGTCTCTATAATTGCTTGTACCTATACTCATGGAGCTTTTCTAGGGATACCTACACCCAAAAACCCACGACCGGATGGGAGTTGTTCAGGGGAGAGGAGTGGCGCCGGCGGTTTCGGCGGGACGGAGGGCCGAAAGGGTATCCTGGATTATGATGTCGGACCATTCTTTCCGGAGCTCGGAGACAGGCATGGGCAGGGCGCGGTGCGGGATGCCAAGTTCGCCGAGCAGCCTGTCCAGACGCGCCGAAATGTCTAGCTGGAAAGACTTGTCCCGTGCGTCCCGTATCCCGTCTTCGGTCAGATCGCCGACCAGCGGAAGTTTATACACCGCGTCGTACCTGAACTTTTCGGAGTAGTTCCTGAGGAAATCCAGTATAAAGCCGTTGCCGGCCCCGCCGCAGCGCCTTTCAAGATAGACCCAGTTGTCGAAAACGCTGCGGTCGCAGACCACTATCTGGTAATTCCTTATGGAGGCCCGGAGCTCCTCGGCGATGTGCTGCATCAGTATGTAGAGCTGGGCCGGGAGGGTGGTATTGTCGTTTATGGGGATGCCCTGCTCATAAGCCGAGGCCGCTATCTCCGAAAAGACCTTGACCTTGAAACCCCTTTTTTTCAGCGCGGCGGCGACGTCGAAGCACAAAGCGGTCTTGCCTGTGCCGTGAGTCGAGACGAGCGCTATCTTATACGGCCTATTCGCCGATATTCCAGCCATCCCCCCCCCTCAGGCGTCAGCCGGCCCTGCCCTTGCGGATCGGGCACTGCGGCCTGGAACCGCTTTTCTCCTGGCCGGCGGCCGGCATCGCGCCGGACCCCTCTTCCGAAACCGGCGCCATGCCGGGAGCCATCATCCCGCAGCGGCGGCAGTCCCCGCTTCCGCAGCAGCGGGACGAGGCCTTGATATGTCCGGCCACCCCGCAGAGGGTGCCGAGAAGACCGACTACGACGAGGGTGAAGGCCACCGCGCGGCCGGTCTTCTTGACCAGCCCCTGGCCTTCCTTCTCGGAATGCTGCAGCACCCAGTAACCGAGGGCCGCCAGAACCGCGTAAAGCACCGCCGCCAGATGGACGCAGGCGCCGGACGGACGTCCGCAGCCTCCGCCCGACATGCCCATCGCCTGCGCGGCGGCGGGCAGAGAAACCAGACATACGGCGATCAAAGTCTTCATTTTTCCCTCCTGAGATGCGACGTCGCTTACCCAGTATATTATTTTGCGCCCGCCAGCGCCAGAGCGCGCCCGGATCAAATGAAGTAATCGAAATCCCGCTCGGTCCTGGCGTAGCGCCGCAGCCGGAAAATGTGCGCCGGCATCACGTCCGGCGACAGCTCCACGTAGTTCCGCGGCCCCCGCCAGATGAAGCGCCGGTCGGACAGCAGGTCGTGCATCTGGTAGGGTTTGTCCTCCCGCAGCCCAAGTTCCGCCAGTGGCAGTTCTAGCCACCCCGACTGCCTGTGGTTCGGGTCCAGGTTAACGACCATGACCAGCACGTCGTCCCCGGAGCGCTTCCCATAGCTGATGAGCTGTTCGTTGTCCACGCGGAAGAAGCTCAGTTCCGAATCGCGCTGCAGCGCCGGGTTCTCGCGCCGGATACGGTTCACGCGCGTTATCAGGTCGCGTATCCCTTTCTTCGCTTCCGTCTGCCACTGCTTTAACTCGTACTTTTCGGAATCCAGATATTCTTCGCGGCCGCGCTCCAGCGGAGCGGCCTCGCAGAGCTCGAAGGCCGGGCCGTATATGCCGTAGCTGGCCCCCAGGGTCGCGGCCAGCACCTGGCGTATCATGAACGCCGGCCTGCCGCCGAACTGCAGGTACTCGGTGAGTATGTCGGGCGTGTTCGGCCACAGGTTCGGCCTGAAGTATTCCCTGACCTGAGTGCGGGTCAGCTCCGTGAAGTAACTTTCCAGTTCCCATTTCGCGTTACGCCACAGGAAATAATTGTAGGACTGAGTGAAGCCGGCCTTGGCCAGGCGGTTCATGATCCTCGGCCGGGTGAACGCCTCGGCCAGGAAGATGAGGTCCGGGTTCTCCCTGCGCAGGTCGCGGATCAGCCACTCCCAGAAAGCGAACGGCTTGGTATGGGGATTGTCCACGCGGAAGATACGGACCCCGTGCCCCATCCAGAACCGGAAAATGCTCCCTACCTCGTCCCAGAGCGGACGCCAGTCCCGGCAGGTGAAATCCAGGGGATATATATCCTCGTACTTTTTCGGAGGGTTCTCCGCGAAGCGCAGGCTGCCGTCCGGACGGCGCCGGAACCATTCCGGATGCTCCTTAAGATAAGGATGGTCCGGGGAACACTGGAGGGCGATGTCGAGCGCTATCTCCAGTCCGTGCCCGCCGGCCTCCCGGACCAGACGGTCGAAATCCTCGATAGTCCCCAGTTCCGGATGCACCGACTTGTGCCCGCCGGTCCTGTCGCCGATGGCCCAGGGGCTGCCCGGATCCTTCGGCCCGGCCTTCAGGGAATTGTTGCGGCCCTTCCTGTGGGTGCGCCCTATGGGATGTATGGGGGGCAGGTAGAGGACATCGAAGCCCATGCCCGCTATATACGGCAGTCTGGCGGCGAGATCGGCGAAAGTGCCGTGCTGGCCCGGTTTCTGGGAACAGGAACGCGGGAAGACCTCGTACCAGGCGCCGAAACGGGCCTTGACCCTGTCCGCCCAGAGCTCGAGTTCCTTTCCGTACCTTACCAGATCGCCGTCGTCGCTCCATTTGGAGACCAGGGCTGTCAGGTCCGGGGCGGCGAGCCTCGCCGCCTTCTCCCTCGGGTCTCCGGCGGAGGCGAGGTCCCGGGCCAGAGCCGACAGCTTCCGCGCGTCGGACTTGACCGCGGCGGCGCGCTCAGCGGCCGCGGCGGCAAGCTCCGCTCCGACCGGCAGCTCCGGCCTCACGTCCTGTCCGGCCTCCAGCCTTTTCCTGAGATCCCGCAGCCAGGTGGAAAAGCGGTCGATGCGTCCTTGTACGGTGTAGCGGTATCCGCCGAGTTCCGAGGCGGTGAATTCAGCCCGCCAGCGGTCGTTGCCTAGCGCCGTCATCGGCGCCCTGGTCCAGGCGTTCTCCTCCTCCTTGCGGTAGAGCAGCTCGCAGACCATCTCGTCGTGTCCGTCCGCGAAGATATCGGCCTCCACGCGAACCGTCTCGCCGACGGTCCGCTTGACCGGAAAAAGGCCCCCGTCCAGCTCCGGCTGAACGTTCTCTATGACGACCCGCGCCGGCGCCGCGGCGGCGGGTATCAGTCCGGCGGAAGCCCGCTCTCCCGGCTTAGAGCCGGCGGATTCTTTCCCGCTAGCGCTGGTTCTACCCTTGTTCTTCATAAATATCAACCTCCGACAGGATCAGCTGCCGCACGTCCGCCCGGCTATCATCGCCGCAGCAGGGCCTTGTAAAGGTCGTGGGTCCGCCGGGCGACTCCGGACCAGGCGAACCGCTCCTCCGCCCGGCGGCGGCCGCGTTCCACGAATTTTCGGCGCAGCGCGGGATCGCGCAGGACTTTGTTCACGGCGCCGGCCAGGTCCCTGGAGAACTTCCCCGGGTCCCGCGGCTCGTAAGTCCCGTCCCTGCGCGGCGTGAAAGGGACCAGCAGGCCTGTAGTGCCGGGCGCGACGACCTCCAGGATGCCCCCCACGGCGGAAGCCACCACCGGGGCCCCGCAGGCCATGGCCTCCACGTTTATTATGCCGAAAGGCTCGTAAATTGACGGGCAGCAGAAGACGGCCGCGTGGCTGTAGAATTCTATTATCTCGCGTTTGGGCAGCATCTCGCGTATCCAGATCACGTTACCGCGTTCAGCGCGTATCCTGGCCACTCCGGCCTCCATCTCGGCCGCTATCTCCCTGGTGTCCGGGGCTCCGGCGCAAAGCACTATCTGCGCGCCGGGGTCTATCCGCGGTATGGCGTTCACCAGGTGGATTATGCCCTTCTGCCTGGTTATCCTGCCTACGAACAGGACGTAGGGCCTGGACGGGTCCACGCCCCTCCTGCGCAGCGCCGCGGTCCCGGCGCTCGGAGCGTATTCGGCCAGGTCGATGCCGTTATGTATGACGTGCACCTTCGACGCCGGAACGTCGTAACAGGACAGGATGTCGTCCTTCATCCCTTTGGACACGGCTATGACCGCGTCGGCGGACCTCACCGCGTTCTCCTCTATCCAGCGGCTCAGGTCGTAGGCCCGCCCCAGCTGCTCCCGCTTCCAGGGCCGCAGCGGCTCCAGGGAATGCGTGGTCATCACGAAAGGTATGCCGTGCAGTATTTTGGCGAAGAACCCGGCCAGGTTGGTGTACCAGGTATGGCAGTGCACGAGGTCGGCGGTATTGTCCTTGCAGAACTGCAGATTGACGCTGAGGGCCTCCAGGGCCTTGTCGAACCCCTTAGGGGCGCCCTTGGACAGTTCCTTCCAGGGCAGGTAGCCGGTGACCCTCAGGTTGCGTTTCCTGGAACGCTGGTCGCCGAAGCAGCGCACCTCCACTTCCATGAGCTTCGAGAGCTCCCGGGTTAGATATTCCACGGCCACGCCTGCGCCGCCATACGTGTACGGAGGGTACTCGTTGGTATAGAAAACGGCCTTCATAAGTTCCCCCTGGGAGCGAAGCGGCCGGACAGCCGGGCCCTGAACGGCCGGAGACGGCTTTTCGCCGCCGCTAAGACTGTTTCTTCTGGTACGCTATGTTGAAAAGCCTGAGATACTCCTGAGCGGACCTGCTCCAGGAATAGTCGCCGGCCATGGCGTTGGCGATCATCGTGTTCCAGTTCTCCTTCCAGGCGAACAGGGAAACGATGTGCCCCAGCATGGACCTGAGCTGGCCTTCCTCCGCGGCGTCCACCGCGAATCCGCTGGAATCCTTCGGTTCTCCGTTATAGCTGACGGTATCCTTCAAGCCGCCCGTTCGCGTGACCAGCGGGAGCGAGCCATAGCGCATGGCGATCATCTGAGGGAGGCCGCAGGGTTCGAAACGGGAAGGCATTATGAAAAGGTCCGAGCCGGCGTATATCTTATGGGCGAGAGATTCGTCGAACCCGGGCTTGAAGGCGACTCGGAGGGGGCGCTCTTTCGCCAGCCGGGAGAAAGCCTCGGTCAGAGCCGGGTCCCCGACGCCCAGCACGGCGAACTGCATCTTATCCGCGAACTCACCGGCCACCGCGGCAAGCACGTCCAGCCCCTTCTGGTGGTCCAGCCGGGAGACGACTCCCGCAAGAGGCAGGTCCTTGGACTCCTCGAGCCCCAGCCTGTGCTGCAGCGCCTTTTTGCAGACCGCCTTGCCCTTGGCGAAGCTGTTCCGGTCGTACCCGCGCTCTATGAAAGTGTCGGTGGCCGGGTCCCA
>JAKLEK010000419.1 GCA_022703115.1 Elusimicrobiota bacterium | reverse complement strand
CGAAGCTCGAGAACAGCAAGAACATGTGGGACAAGCTGGACCTGTTCTTCGCCAGGAACCTGAAGCTGGAACCGAAGCTGGAAGAGCAGTATACGCTGCTTGGCCGGCCGCCCACCACAGATCCTCTTAAAATGCTGCATCTCAAGCTCATCGTGGCGGCCGCGCTGCCCATGATCTTCTACATAATGAGCGACTCTTTTTTAGTGATCCTTGCCGCTCCCATCGGTTTCGTCCTTCCGGACGCGGGATATTATTCGCGCAAGATACGCGAGCGCCAGGACGATATCATCCATAATTTCCCGACCTTCGTGGACCTGGCCGCGCTGATGATAGAATCCGGTCTGGACTATATGAACGCTTTCGACCGTATCGTAAAGATAGCTCCGGTAAAGACGGGTCTGGAGATCGAGATAGAGAGGACCATAAACGAGGTCCAGCTCGGCTATTCCAGAAGGGACGCTCTCAGGCGTCTGTCGTTAAGGACCGGTCTGCAGGAGGTGCGGTCATTCGTGGGCCTCGTGATCCAGTCCGACGAGCTGGGTACCAGTCTGGTCGACCTTCTGCGCAATTACTCCACGGATATGCGTTTCAGGCGTCTTAACAAGGCCGAGAAGCTCG
>JAKLEK010000418.1 GCA_022703115.1 Elusimicrobiota bacterium | reverse complement strand
GCCGATGACACCGTCTGAGCTGCGCAAGCTCTGTTTCGACGCGCTCGGCAGCCCGAGCCTGCGCGCGTTCCTCGCCGTCATCAGGGCGGGCGAGGGCACCAGCGACCCGGACGGCTATCGTCGCCACTACGGCGGCACGCTGTTCGAGAGCTTCGCCGACCATCCGCGCAAGACCATCACGGCCGGGCGCTGGACAAGCACCGCGGCGGGAGCCTTCCAGTTTCTCAGCCGCACCTGGGACGAGTGCGCGAAGGCGCTGGCGCTGCCCGATTTCAGCCCCGACTCGCAGGACCTGGCCGCCGTGTTCCTGATTCGTCGCCGCGGCGCGCTGCCCGATGCTCTGGCGGGCCGACTCGACGCCGCCATCGCCAAGTGCGCCAAGGAATGGGCCAGCCTGCCCGGCAGCCCCTACGGCCAGCCCACGCGCACGCTCAAGCAAGCCCACGCCACCTATGCCCAAGCCGGCGGCGCGCTGGCCGGCACCGAACCCGCATCACCGGAGGCTGACATGCCCATCCCCGCCATCGTCGCCGCGCTGCTGCCGGTGCTGACAAGCGCCGTGCCCGAGCTGGTCAAGCTCATCAAGCCCGACAGCGAGGCGGCGAACAAGAACGCCGAAATC
>JAKLEK010000417.1 GCA_022703115.1 Elusimicrobiota bacterium | reverse complement strand
GAGTAAGCGCGGGCTATCTTGCCGGCGGAGTGCGCGGTCGTAATAACCCCCACCGCCGTGCCTATCCCCATTGTGGCGAGAGCCCCGGCGTTGCAGTGCGTGAGGACCACAGTGTTCCGCCCCAGAAGACGGGCGCCAAGTTCCCCCATGCGTTCGCAGGCGGAGCGGTCCTCCCTGGTTATGGCCTCCGCTTCCCGTTCCAACGCCTTTATAAGCTCTTCGTATTTTTTCCGGGAGAAGGCGCCCTGCGCCTTGACGAAGGCTTCCGCTTTTTCGAGCATCCGGTCAGCCGCGTAAAAAAGGGCCAGAGCCGTGGGCCTGGCGGCTTTTATGACGGCGGCGGCTTTCCTGAGCGACGCGAGCGTTCCTTGCCAGGAAGAGTCCCGGCGGGACCTGAGTTCGAGCGGAAAACCCCAGGCCGCGGCGCAGCCGATGAGCGGGGCGCCGCGAAGGACCATGTCCCTTATGGCGCGCGCGGTCTGGGCGGCGTTCCGCGCCCGCGCGTACGCCGTTCTGTGGGGCAGAAGCCTCTGGTCGAGTATCCTCAGGACCGGGGCCTTGTATACGAGTCTGGGAGGTATCATCCGGTTCAGGGAATGGAGTCCAGGAAATTCTTCAATTC
>JAKLEK010000416.1 GCA_022703115.1 Elusimicrobiota bacterium | reverse complement strand
CAACGTTCCCGACCTTGAAGATCATGGTGAAAGAAACCGTAGGGACGAAGGTCTTGCGCAGGATCAGTAGCCTCAGGCCGTTCCTGAGCGTGCAGGAGACCACCGGCGGGTATTTCGGGTCCTTTTCTACGGAGGCGACTGGCGTCCCTGCGGCGGAGAGGCCGCCGGGACAGTTATTTTCTCCGCCGGTATCGGTGCCTGACATGGGCGATATTATAGCACGTTATTCCAGCCCGCCGAGCAGCAGGGCGGAAACGGCGAAGATGCCGGCGTCGCCCAGGATATTGTCGAGTACGCAATATTCGTTGGGCTGATGGGCGCGTTCGTCGATGCGGGCGTACACGGCCGCCGGCAGTCCGAGGCGTCTGAAGCTGGCGGCCACGGTGCCGCCGCCGATGCCGTGTACCCGCGGCTTGACCCGGTAGATCTCCCTTACGGCCTTTTTCAGCGCCAGGATTATCGGGGAATCCGGGGAGGTCGGAGGCGCCGCCTGTCCCTCTTGGCTGGCCTCGAAGGCGATCTTGACCTTGTGCTTTTTCTCTATACCGTCGGCGATGCGGCGCATCTCGGCCTTCACGTCCCGGAGCCTGTAGTCCGGCATGACCCGGCAGTCCATATAGAA
>JAKLEK010000415.1 GCA_022703115.1 Elusimicrobiota bacterium | reverse complement strand
TACTGCTCGGCCTGCCCCAACGACGCGTGGCGCGAGGGCAACGTGCGGGTCATCCGCGAGCTGGCCGGCGTCTTCGACGAGATCTGGTACGACGACGAGTACCGCATGGACTCCGACCAGCTCGCGGGCGTGCCGCTGCGGAGCACGGCGTCCTGCTACTGCGACGCGTGCCTGGCGAGCCTGGGCGCCCAACTGGGCCGCAAGGTGACGCGCGAGGACGTGACCTCCGACCCGCGACTGCACGAGGCGTGGGTCGCGCAGAACGTCGGCTCCAAGGGATGGCACACGCGCGGTTACCTGCCGCATTGCGACAAGCCGGGCACGATGCAGATGCTCACGTTCCGCCTCGGAGACGCGATGCCCGCCGTCCGGCGGCACGAGTGGGAGGCGCTGCGGCGGATCGAGGATCAGCGGGAGCGGCAGACGAAGCTCGAGGCGTACCTGGACCTCGGCTATGGCGAGTGTCATTTGCGGAACCCGAAGTGCGCGGCGGCGGTCCAGGAGGCGCTGCTCAAGTTCGACGGCGAGCGGTATCGGCTCGCGGCCTGGGTCATCATGCCGAACCACGCGCATGTGCTGGTCGAGCTTTGGACGATGCCGCTGGGCAAGTTGTGCCAGGCGTGGAA
>JAKLEK010000414.1 GCA_022703115.1 Elusimicrobiota bacterium | reverse complement strand
ACAGCCGTCTGAGGTACCTGATACCGTTCGCCGACCCCGAAAGGACGATCGAATACCTGCGCGGTTTCGAGGGGCGGGACGCCGTCCTCGTTATGGCGGACGACGGGGAGAAGTTCGGCCTGTGGCCCAAAACGCACGATCTGGTCTACAGAAGACGCTGGCTCGACCGCTTCCTGTCGCTGCTCGAGCAGAATTCCTCGTGGCTGAGGACCTCCACCTTCTCCGAAAGCCTCTCGGATTCCGGGTCCAGGGGCCTGGTCTACCTGCCGACCACGTCCTACCATGAACTGTCTCAGTGGGCCCTTCCTCCGGAGCCCTCCGGCCGTCTCGCCGGAATGTGGAAGAACGTCCCGGACGATATGCGCCCCTACCTGCGCGGCGGCTATTTCAGGAATTTTTTCTCCAAGTATCCGGAATCCAACAGCGCTTACCGCAAGATGCTGCGCGTCAGTTCGGCCGTCCGCGAGGCCGGCGGGGCGGGAAAGGAGAGCCTCTGGAAGGCTCAGTGCAACTGCGGCTACTGGCACGGCGTTTTCGGCGGCGTCTATCTGCCCCATATCAGGCGCGCGATACATTCCAACCTGCTGGCCGCGGCCTCGGAGACGGTGAGGCCTTCCGGCTTCGAGGT
>JAKLEK010000413.1 GCA_022703115.1 Elusimicrobiota bacterium | reverse complement strand
AAAGGTCGGCGGCCTTGTCCGGATTGGCGTATATCCAGTCCATAAGGGCCTGCCTTACCTCGGAACGCGTCCGGCCGTTATCGGTTCCCACGAAACGTTCCTGCAGCCCGGCGTCCATTATGGAATCGGCCAGTTGCCCGCGCAGGAAAAGTCCGGTGATCAGCCTGTCCCTGATCTCGCGCAGCTCGCCGGGGGCGGCCGCCGCGGGAGGAACGTTGAATTCCGGCGGGGCGCCGGCGCTGAGAGGCGCCGACAGCAGTAACATGGACAGAAGCAGTTCGATCGATACGGTCATAATATCCGGCTCACAGCAGGGACCGGAACAGATAGAGGGCCTTGCTCGCGGCTTTGGAAATGAAAGGTCGTTCCTCCGTGTCTTCCAGCGTTATCCGCCTCGAACCGCCCAGGTCGCTTTTGAAGGCGTCCGCCATCGCGGCCCCGAACCCGCGGTCGTAAATGTTGATATTCAGCTCCATGTTGTAGTGAAGGCTTCTGTGATCCAGGTTGTGGCTGCCCACCGAAGACCAGATCCCGTCTATCACCGCGGTCTTGGAGTGCAGGATCCCGCCCTGCCACTCGTAGACCTTTATGCCGTTGCGTATCATATGCGGATAGATGGACCATGTCGCCCAGCGCACGTA
>JAKLEK010000412.1 GCA_022703115.1 Elusimicrobiota bacterium | reverse complement strand
TGTTTATGCTGGCCACGCTGCTGCCGCTGGTGGTCATCAGCCTGGTGTGCCTGGCGCTGATTCCTTTCGCCGCCCCTTACCTGCGTTACCTGCTCATCTTGCTGGCGGTGTTCAACGCTTCAGGCTCGGCGGGTGACCTGGTGGTGGCGCTGCGCCTGGCCAGGCTGCCGGCGCAAACACTCAGCCTGGATAGCGGTTCTTCGGTGACCTTTTTCGCGCCCACACCCGGGCAGGAGTAGGCAAGCGGAGCAGGCAACTGCGCTTGCCCGCGGCTGTCACTCATGATAAAATGACAATCCCTGCGGGGAATAAGGAAGGGTGGCCGAGCGGTTTAAGGCGCCTGTCTTGAAAACAGGTTTGGTGAAAGCCAACGTGGGTTCGAATCCCTCCCCTTCCGCCACAACCTGAGCGCAGGGTACAGCTGAATACACGGGGAGGTGCCGGAGTGGCCGAACGGGATCGCCTGCTAAGTGATTGTCGGGCTTTAAACTCGACCGAGAGTTCGAATCTCTCCCTCCCCGCCAGCAGCACAAAAAAATTGGCTCTGCCAATTTTTTATTTTTTTGAAGTAACCCTATAAATATTACTGACTGGCGTCCAATCCCTCTTGATTTCTTTTGCATAAGTTGTATACTATCAAAT
>JAKLEK010000411.1 GCA_022703115.1 Elusimicrobiota bacterium | reverse complement strand
CAAAGGCGTCGGCCGCCCGCGCGTACGGCGCGGGGGTGAAGAAAGCTATCGCGAAGGCCAGCAGAAAGAGCGGCAGCGGGTTAGCGGGTAATATGGTAAAGGAGCGGTTCTTTTTCTGCGGCATCATGCGTTCTCTCAGTAATACGGAACGCAGATATCTTATAGGACCAAAGTCTTATGTGCTAGGGCCTAAAGACCTATTGTGTCCTGGGCCTTTTGGTTTACAACTGCTTTAGGGAAATTGGAAACGGCGGGTTGCCGGTTCAGGGTCCTGCCGGGCATGGGACCCTTCGGGCCTGCGGCCGGCCCGGCGACTATCGCGCCGGTTCCTCCTCGGCCCGACACTTCCCATGCCCGTCATATCTGAAAGCGCTGTGCCCAGTCAAGACTATTAGCCGCTCATCTCCGTACCCTCCATCATAAGTGAGATCATCTCAGTCATATCTTCGCCGTCTATGCGGCAACATGTTGTTCAAGGGAATGTCGCATTCACCCTGCAAGCCTTATAGGCTTAGGCGGGCATCGCGCTTATTTCCCCTTCGATGACTTCACCAATAACTTTAGGCTCTTTATAGTCTTCGTCTTTACGCAACATCCAATAAGTAGCCTCCGCTAGATGTCGTGCCACTGCGCCTACCGCTTTTTGA
>JAKLEK010000410.1 GCA_022703115.1 Elusimicrobiota bacterium | reverse complement strand
AGCGCGCAGCCCACGCCTATGGCCGCCAGGGCCGTCAATATCGGAACCAGCCTCCTGCCGGAAAAAAAAGAAAAATGCGGCGGAAGCTCTATCCTGTGGCAGCGCCTGAAGATGAAGGCGGCGGCGGTCCCTATCAGGATCCCGCCGAAAACGCCGGTATCGATCGTTTCCATCCCCATCACCCGGCTTAACTCCGCGCCGCGCGCGGCTCCGGCGACGCCCATCGACGCCAGCATGACCGCGTAGCCGACCGCTCCGGCAAGCGCGGCCGCGCCGTCGTTGCCGCTCAATCCCAGGCTCACTCCGACCGCGAAGATCAGCGGCAGGCTGTCGAAGATCGCTCCGCCGGAACCGGCCATCAGTTTTGAGAGCAGGGCCGGCACGACCGGGAAAGCCGCGGTTCCCAGGCCCAGCAGCAGACCGGCCACCGGCAGGACCGAGACCGGCAGCATGAGCGCGGCGCCGATCTTCCTGAGCGGCGAGGTCAGGCCGGATAGATATGAGGCGGATAAGCGTTCCATGCGGGCGCGCCCGGACTACGGGTCCGCGCGCGGAACAATTCTACATAATTTATCCCGGGCCCGGCTCCGGAAGCGGTCTAAATGCTATATTATCGCAATGGAGCTAAGGTTTTCACTCCCGGCGCGCGG
>JAKLEK010000041.1 GCA_022703115.1 Elusimicrobiota bacterium | reverse complement strand
CCACTTGACGCAGGCCGAGATGGGACAGACATAGCCTATCCCGATCCCGGCACCGCCTATAACGCCGAAGGTCAGGACGAACCACCACAATCCGCCCATCTGCCTGGTGAATCCGGACAGGATAAGCCCCAGGCCGAGCACCAGGCCGCCCGCGGAGGCGACGACGCGCGGACCGAGCCTGTCCTGAACCCTC
The DNA here is from genome assembly GCA_022703115.1 of Elusimicrobiota bacterium. Lineage (GTDB taxonomy): Bacteria > Elusimicrobiota > Elusimicrobia > Elusimicrobiales > UBA9959 > YA12-FULL-51-18. The sequence continues at coordinate 9,954 of JAKLEK010000041.1, read as the reverse complement.
CCTGCGAAGACCATGGTGAGCGCGAACGAGGCCAGCACCACCTGCGCGGGGAGGGCCACCTGCGACTTGTCCCAACCCAGCAGCTGCTGGAGCGGAGTCTTGTATATGCTGTAAATGAAGACCGCGCCGAGGCTCATCTGGACGATGACGGCGCCCAACACGACCAGCCAGCGGTTCTTCATCGCGCGGCCGCCGGACCGAAGACCTTCTTGAAATCCTTCCAGAATCCGGGGTAGGACTTATTTACGCAGCCGGGGCCGCGTATCTCCAGACCGGGGCAGACGGTAGAAGCCGCCGCCGCGGCCATGGCGATCCGATGATCGCCGAAGGTCTCTACCGGACGGAGCGCCGAGAATGAAGACGCGCCGGTTATACGCAGAGATCCGCCGCCGTAGCTGCCTTCCGCGCCGAGCGAGGCCAGCAGCGCCAGAGTGCTCTCGATCCTGTCGGATTCCTTGGCGCGCAGCGGCTCAACGCCTCCGATCACGGTAGTACCGGCGGCCGCGGCGGCGATCACCGCCAGGAGAGGGATCTCGTCTATCATGGCGGGTACCTCTCCGGCCGCGAAACGTCCGGCCCTCAGCCGGGAAGGCTCCACGTACATGGTCCCGCAGGGCTCAGGCCGTTCAGAAACGGGCTTGATGGATATCGCCCCGCCCATTCTCTTCAGCGACCTCACGAAACCCAGCCGGAGCCGGTTGAGGCCGCACGAGCCTATCCGGACGGAACGGCCGGAAATAAGCGCGGCCGCGACGAAGAACGCGGCGGAAGAGATATCCCCGGGAACGGTCAGGGTCCCGGCCGCCAGCGGCCCGGGCCTGAGAACTATCCTCTTTCCCTTTACGGAAATGCCGGCGCCCATGAACTTCAGCATCCTCTCGGTATGGTCGCGGCTGCGCGTTCTTTCCGCTATCTCAAGTGGCCGGCGGGAGTAAAGGCCGGCCAGCAGCAGCGCCGACTTCAGCTGAGCGCTGTCGATGCCGGAGATCCGCCCGCCGTTAATGACCGAGGGACGTATGGTCAGGGGCAGACGCCCGCCGGACGGCCGCACGTCCGCGCCGGCCCTGGACAGCACGTCCGCCAGAGGCCCCATGGGCCGCTTGAGCAGCGAGCCCCTGCCGGTTATTACCGAAGCGAAATCCTGCCCGGACAGTATACCGGCCAGCATTCTGGACACCGCGCCGGATTCGCCGGCGTCCAGCGGGGCCGACGGGGCGCGAAGCCCACGCAGCCCCCGGCCTTCTATAACAAAAGCTCCGCGAAGGCGGCGTATCCTCACCCCGAGGGCGGACATGCAGCGCAGGGCGGCTTCCGTATCGTCGCACAGCAGCGGGTTCTCTACGCGGGAAACGCCGTCGGCTATGCCGGCCAGGAGCACGGCCCTTATGGTCACGGATTTATCCGGCGGGGGGGTATAGACCTTCATTCCTTCTCCAGCGCCGCGCAGAAGTCCAGGGCCTTGAAATAGGACCGCCAGCCTTCTCCCTTGAACCGCGCCCGGCATACCGGCCTTATCACCGACACTCTCCGGAAAGGCTCCCGCTTGGATATGTCGCTTAAATGCACCTCCACCGCCGGGACGTCCAGCGCCTCGACGGCGTCGCGTATGGCGTAGCTGTAGTGGGTGTAGGCGGCCGGGTTTATGATCAGAGCGTCGGCCCAACCGGAAGCGGCGGTGATGGCGTCCACGATCCGCCCCTCGCAGTTGCTCTGGAATATGCGCACCTTCAGCCCGGAGGCGGCCGCGCGTTCGCGTATTTCCGCGTTCAGCTCCGGCAGAGTGCCTTTTCCGTATATTTCCGGCTTGCGTCTGCCCAGCATATGCAGATTGGGACCGTGTATGACGAGCACGTTCATTTCAGGGCTCCTTCGAAGGCCTTCCGCAGGACGCGGGCGGGGACGTTCTCCGCCGCGACGGCGCGGCCCGGACCTTTCAGCAGGACGAACCTGTTCCCGGCGCTCCTCGCCTTTTTGTCGCGCGAGACCAGGGCTGAGAACCTGCGCATGTCCATGGGGATGCCGGCCGGGGGGAGACGCAGCCTGTCCAGGGCTCCGTTCAGCGCCTCGAAATCGGCGCCGCCGAGCAGTCCGGTCTCGCGGGACACGATGAGAGCGAAACGTATGCCGCGGGCTACGGCGAGACCGTGCGGCAGGCGGCCGCCGGACATGGCCTCGAAAGCGTGACCTGCCGTATGGCCGAAATTCAGGACCTCGCGTACTCCGGTCTCGTCCCTCTCGTCCCGGGACACCAGCCGGAGCTTGTAGTCCGCGCAGGCAGAGACGCACGCCGTAAGCGCGGCCTTGTTCCCCGCAAGGGCTTCGCTCATATGGCGGGTAAGCGACCTGCGCAGGGGAGCGGGGCCGATCATCGCGTACTTGATCAGCTCTCCGGAGCCGGACCGCAGCTCGCCCGGCGGGAGGGAATCCAGGAAGGCGGTATCACAGACCGTAAGGGACGGCAGCCAGAAGGTCCCAGCTATGTTCTTGGCTCCTCCCAGATTCACGGCCGTCTTCCCTCCCAGTCCGGCGTCGATCTGGCCCAGGAAGGTGGTAGGAACGCTGACCCAGTTCATGCCGCGCATATATATGGAAGCGGCGAAACCGGAGAGGTCGGTCACGGCGCCGCCTCCGGCGGCTATCAGCAGGGAATCTCTGGAGAACCCTTTCCCGAAGAGGAACGAGCACAGCCCGGCCGCCTGCTCCATGGTCTTCGCCTTCTCCGAGAACGGCAGCCGGAAGCGGAAATAAGCATTCCTCCTGTCCGGGAAAAGCCTAAGCGTCCGGACTTCCAGGCTGCGCGGCGCGCCGGAACCGAAGACCAGGCAGACCTTGTCCGCCTTCCGGAAGAGATCCGGGTAAGCGGACGGGACATCGGAAAGAGAGCGGCCGAAAACCGCTTGGACGGTCCTGCGGGCGGACACGGTGAATTCTGATCTTTTCATATCTCTGCGCGGCTCAGCGCCGCCTTGACCTTTTCCGCCGCGCGCGCCGGCGTGAGACCTCCCGTGCCTATCCTTATATCGGCCAGGCGGTAGAACGGAAGGCGCCTGTCGTAGAGCGCCCGGGCGCGGGAGAGCGCCTCCTCCCATCGTCCGTCCAGGAGCGGCCGGCGCGCGCGGCCGGCCTTGAGCCTCTCCGCCAGCTCTTTCCAGGGGCAGTCCAGAAAAACAGTGACCCCGGTCCTTTTAAGCAGCCCCTTCCATCTGGAGGAGGGGTACACGCCCCCGCCCAGAGAGACCACCAGGCCGCGTTTTCGCGCCAGACGCCTGACCTCGGCGGCTTCCATTCGCCGGAAACCTCCGAGGCCGCGCTCCCGTATAAGGGAAGCCGCGCACACCCCGTACCGCCGGGCCAGGACCTGATCGCTGTCGGCGAAAGGCCGGCCCAGCAGGCGCGCCAGAACGGCTCCGGAAGAGGTCTTTCCGGAACACATGAAGCCCGTCAGATAGACGTTCTTCAGAGGCGCGCCAGTATCTTTCCCGTAGTCTTTCGCCATTCGTTCAGCCGCCGTTCGATCTCCGATAAAGAATCCCCGCCGAACTTCTCCAGCAAAGCGCCGGCGGTCTCGAGGGCCGCCATGTGCTCGCCCACCACGGCCGCCGCGAAGACGGCGGTTATATCGGAGGTCAGGGAAACGGAAAGCTTTTTCCTGAAGGTCTTCAGGTCCACGGAAGGCGCCCCCGCGGGCAGGCCGGGGATCGGCTTGACCGCGCAGCGGAGCACCAGAGCGCGGCCGTTGGTCATGCCGCCGTCCAGACCGCCGGACAGTTCGGGGTCCTTCATGGCCTCTATGCCGCGGGAAGAGGCCAGGGCGAAACCGCCGCCGACCTCGAACCCCTTGACCCCGTTTATCCCCATCATCGCCGCGCCAAGACGCGCGCCCAGCCGGGAATCCCACTGCGAATAGCCGCCCAGCCCGGCCGGCAGGTTCTCCGCGGTGACCTCGAAAACACCTCCGAGAGTGTCGCCGTTCCGGCGGGCGCGGAGCATTTCGGCGGCCGCTCCACCGGCGGTTACCGGGCTCAGACCGCCGAGCCTGACCACCCTGGAATTTATGGATATGTCCAGCAGCTCATGCAGACGCAGAGCGAAAGAGCCCAGAGCCACGCGCGCGGCGGTCTCCCTCGCGCTGGCCCGCTCCCGTATCAGGACCGCGTTCCTGTGCCCGTATTTCAGCATGCCGGCCAGGTCCGCGTGTCCGGGGCGGGGCAGGCTGGAAGGCGGTGGAAGGTCCCGGCCCGCGTTAGGGATCAGGACGCATATCGGCGCGCCGGTGGTCACGTCCCCGCTCATGCCGGAAATTATCCTGAAATCGTCCGTCTCTTTTGCCTGCCTGGGACTGCGCCCCGGAGCGAGGCGCCTGCGGCGGAGCTGGGCCGAGATATAGTCCCGGGTTATCCTTATACCGGCGGGAAACCCCTCAAGGATGCCGGACAAATATGTGCCGTGCGACTCGCCCGCCGTAAGATAACGCATATGCTCTCCTATAATGACCGAAGAAGAAGCGACCGGGACAGACGCATAATTTTACTAAATTAATCCAGCGTTTATCAGGACGGGACCGCCGCGGGCGGGAAGACAAGAGCGCCGACATAATATTATAATCTAACGACATAGCGACAATCAGGGCATTAGCTCCTGACATCGCGGAGAAGAGCCATGATATACCCCACAGCCGGACGCCTGACCGCCATAGGCGAATACTACTTTTCGAAGAAAACGGCGGAGATCCGCAGAATGACGGAGAACGGCCATGACGTCATAAATCTCGGTATCGGCAGCCCCGACCTGTCCCCCGGCCGGGAAGTTATCGCGGCCGCCGCGCGCTCGCTCAGGGACGCGGGGAGCCACGCCTACGCGCCCTACAGGTCCATGCCCTGGCTTAGGAAAGCCGTCGCCGGCTGGTACTCCCGCGCTTACGGGGTCGTTCTGGACCCGGAAAAGCAGGTACTTCCCCTGCTGGGTTCCAAGGAGGCAATTCTCTACGTCTCCATGGCCTACCTGAACCCCGGAGACCTGGTCCTGGTCCCCGACCCGGGTTATCCGGCCTACACCTCGGCGGCGAGGCTGGCCGGGGCATCGGTGAGATACTACGACCTCACCGAAAAGAACGGCTGGCTGCCGGACTTCAAGGCGCTGGAGAAGGCGGACCTGCGCCGTTGCCGGCTGATGTGGGTGAACTATCCCCACATGCCTACGGGAACGCCGGCCTCCGCCGGGCTCTTCAAGGAACTAGTCGCTTTCGGTAGAAGGAAAAAGATACTCATCTGCAGCGACAATCCGTACGGACTTATACTGAACAACGGGCGGCCTCTCAGCATCCTCGGGGCCGACCCTCGCGCGGAGACCAGCCTGGAGCTGAACTCCCTCAGCAAATCGTTCAATATGGCCGGCTGGCGCGTCGGCATGCTGCTCGGCGCCGAGGAGACGGTCAACGCGGTCCTGAAGGTCAAGAGCAACGTGGACTCCGGCATGTTCATCCCAGTGCAGGCCGGGGCTGCGAAGGCCCTGTCCGCGCCGGAAGAATGGCACCGGCGGCGTAACGCGGTCTACGCGAAGCGCCGTGACCTGGTCAGGATGATCTTCTCCGAGCTGGGCTTTTCCTGGTCCGCCGGCCAGTGCGGACTCTTCGTATGGGCCAAGGCGCCGGACTCCGTGCCCTCGGTGGAGAAATTCCTGGACCGGCTCCTGACGGAAGCCGGGATCTTCATCACCCCGGGATCGGTCTTCGGCCGGAACGGACTCCGCTACGCGCACGCCTCTCTCTGCGCGGACGAAATGCGCCTGAAAGAGGCGCTCTCCAGAGCGCGAAGCCTGGCCGGCGCGCGGAGGAGGCCGAAATGAAAGTAGGTATCGTAGGGCTGGGACTTATCGGCGGCTCCCTGGCGCTGGACCTGAAAGCCTCCGGTTTCGCTAAAAAGGTCGTCGGGGTCGATTCCGACCCGGAGAACGCCGCGAAAGCGCTGGAACTCGGCCTGGTAAAGGAAGTACGCCCGTTCCGGGAAGCGGCGGCCGCCTCGGACATGCTCATCCTCGCCATTCCGTCCGGCGCGATAGCCGGGGCCGTGCGCGGCGCGCTGGACCTTGCCGCGCCGGGCGCCACCGTGACCGACATGGGGTCCACCAAGCGCGGGATCTGCGCGGCGGCCGCCGGACACCCCAGACGGAAGCAGTTCGTGGCTTCGCATCCCATGGCCGGCACCGAGGATTCCGGGCCTTCCGCCGCGCTGCGCGGACTGTTCGCCGGCAAGGTCGCGGTGATTTGCGAGGCAGAAAAGAGCGGGGCCGCCCACGTCGCGCGGGTCTCCGCCATGTACTCGGCCCTTGGGATGCGCCTGATACGCATGAAACCCGGCGAGCACGACCTGCACGCCGCTTACGTCTCCCATCTTTCGCATATAAGCTCGTTCGTCCTGGCCAACACGGTCCTGGCCAAGGAGACGGACGAAACTGCCATCTTCGATCTGGCCGGAGGCGGGTTCGAATCCACGGTCCGGCTGGCCAAGAGCTCTCCGGAGACCTGGGCCTCTATATTCCTCCAGAACCGCGCCAACGTGCTGAGAGCGGTAGAGGATTACATCGAGCATCTTTGCGATTTCCACAGGGCGATACGGAACGGCAGCGGACCGGAGATGAAAGCCCTCATGGCCAACGCCAACAGGATAAGGCCCGTTCTGGGCGCGATGAGGTCCGGCGGCAAAAGACGCGCCGCGGCCGGGAAAAAGGTGGGACGCGGGAGGAAGGAACGATGAGAACGAGAACATGGACCCCTGCGGGCTGGAGGAAGAAGCCCGCCAAACAGATGCCTTCGTATCCGGACACGGCCAAACTGGCCGCGGTCGAGGCGAGGCTCGCCTCCTACCCGCCGCTAATTTTCGCTGGCGAAGCGCGCCGGCTGCAGGAACGGCTCGCGCAGGTGGCGGCGGGAAAGGCCTTCCTGCTCCAGGGCGGCGACTGCGCGGAAAGTTTCAGCGATTTCCGGGCAAATACGATCAGGGACGACTTCCGGATAATACTGCAGATGGCGATAGTGCTCGGCTTCAGCACGAAAAAACAGATAGTGAAGGTCTGCCGCGCGGCAGGGCAGTTCGCCAAACCCAGGTCCAACGACCTTGAGACCCGCGGCGGCGTGACGCTGCCCGCGTACAGGGGCGACATGGTGAACGGCTTCGAGTTCGACCCGGCCGCGCGGACGCCGGACCCGGAGAGGATGGAACGCGCCTACGCGCAGTCGGCCTCAACGCTGAACCTGCTGCGAGCCTTCGCACACGGCGGCTACGCCGACCTCCACCAGGTCCACGCCTGGAACCTGGACTTCATCAAGAAGAGCCCCGAGAACTCGCATTACGAGAACATAGCCGGACGTCTCGAGGAGACCCTCTCGTTCATGGCCTCCCTGGGCGTCACCGCGGAAAGCAGCCCGCAGATCAGGGAAGCCGAATTCTTCACTTCGCACGAAGCCCTTCTGCTCAACTACGAACAGGCGTTCACTCGCCGGGACAGCACCACCGCGGACCCGCGGCGGGGCTACGATGGGGACTGGTTCGACTGTTCGGCGCATATGCTCTGGCTGGGACGCCGCACCCAGGACCCGGACGGCGCGCACGTGGAGTTCCTGCGCGGGGTAAGGAACCCGATCGGCATAAAGTGCGGGGCCGAAATGTCCCCGGCCGAGCTCATGGAACTTATCGACATCCTGAACCCGGGCAACACGCCGGGGCGGCTCACGCTTATCACGCGCATGGGGCACGAGAAGATAAAGGCCGCGCTGCCGGCGCTCATCCGCAGGGTGGAGCGGGAGGGGCGCTCGGTCGTCTGGTGCTGCGACCCGATGCACGGCAACACCACCGTCACCCGGAACGGGTACAAGACCAGGTCGTTCGGGGACATCCTGAAAGAGGTGCGCGCGTTCAACGAGATCCACCGCGCCGAGGGCACCTATCCCGGCGGGGTCCACTTTGAGCTCACCGGTAACGATGTAGTAGAATGTCTCGGCGGAGACCAGAAGATCACCGAGGAGCATCTGGCGGAGGGGCGCTACGAGACGCTCTGCGATCCGCGGCTTAACGCGCGCCAGTCGCTGGAACTGGCGTTCCGCCTTTCGTGACCGCGGCCGCGCGGTACTCTACGCTATGTCCACAGAATTCAGCCTGATCCGGAAAGCCTCGAAACGGGCGAACGTCATACCGGTCGTGCGGGAGATGCAGGCCGACCTGCTCACGCCGGTTTCGGCTTTTCTGCGTCTGCGCCAGGCTTACGGCGCCGGCCGGGACGCTTTCCTTCTGGAGAGCGTGGAGGGGGGGGAGCGCCTGGCGCGCTACTCTTTCCTGGGAGCCCGCCCGCGCGAGACGCTCACGGTCTCCGGCGGGATCCTGACCTCGGCGGCCGGACGCAGGACGGAGAAGCTGCCGGGCGACCCGATAAAAGCCCTGGGCGCGAGGCTGGCGAGGTTCAGGGGCGCGAAGGCCCCGGACCTCCCGCCTTTCTCCGGCGGCGCGGTCGGCTATTTCGGTTACGACTGCGTGCGCTTCCTGGAACGTCTTCCGGAGCGCGGCCTGCCGCCAGCCGGGCACGACGCTCGCTTCATGGTCTTCGGCAACGTGGTGGTCTTCGACCACGTGGAACGCAAGGTACTGCTGATCTCCAACATATTCACGGAAGAGGAACCCCTGGCGGCGGGATACGCGCGCGCCCTGGCCGATCTTAAGGCGATGGAACGAGCGCTGAGCCGCCCATCCCGCGTCGAGCTCTCTACCCAGGCCAGGCGGTCCGTGGCCAGGGGCCCCGGATTCAGGCCCGTGCTCGGCCGCAAGGCCTTCATGAACGCGGTGAGCGCCATCAAAGGCCACATACTGCGCGGCGACATCTTCCAATGCGTGCTTTCCGAACAGTTCAGGACGCGTCTGCGCGTCCCGCCCTTCAGCGTCTACCGGGCGCTGCGTTCGGTCAGTCCGGCGCCGTATCTATATTACATGTCCATGGGCGAAGAAGAGGTGCTCGGAGCCTCGCCGGAGATGCTGGTCCGCTGCGTGGGAGGACGTCTCGAGACCTGTCCGATAGCGGGGACCAGGCCCAGGGGACGTGACCACGCGGAAGACGAGCGGAACGAGAAGGACCTTCTGGCCGACGAGAAGGAAAAAGCCGAACATCTGATGCTTGTGGACCTGGGCCGCAACGATCTGGGCAGGGTCTCCAGGCCGGGCTCGGTCCGCGTACGCGAATTCATGCGGGTCCGCCGCTTCTCGCACGTAATGCATCTGGTGTCGCTGGTGCAGGGCGAACTGAAGGGTGGCGTATCGGCCTGGGACGCTCTTTGCGCCTGTTTCCCGGCGGGAACCCTGACAGGCGCGCCGAAGATACGCGCTATGGAGATAATCTCCGAACTGGAGCCGTTCAGACGCGGCGCTTACGGCGGGGCGGTAGTCTACCACGACTTTTCAGGCAATCTGGACTCCTGCATCGCCATACGCGGCCTTTCGGTCAGGAGAGGGGAGGCCGTGCTGCAGGCCGGGGCGGGAGTAGTGGCCGACTCCGACCCGGCGCGCGAATACCAGGAGGCGGTGAACAAATCCAGGTCCGTTCGCCGCGCGGTAGAGGTAGCCCACGGGGCCGAATGATACTTCTCATCGATAATTATGATTCGTTCACGTACAATCTCTTTCAGTATCTGGAAGAGCTCGGAGCCCGCTGTTCCGTGGTCCGCAACGACGCAGTAAGCGCCCGGGAGGCCGCGGACATGAAACCGGAAGCGATAGTGATCTCCCCGGGCCCTGGCGCCCCGGACTCCGCCGGCGCGTCGCTTTCCGTCATAAAGGAACTCGGCGGCCGCATTCCGATACTCGGGATATGCCTCGGACACCAGTGCATAGGCCAGGCCTTCGGCGGGAAGGTGGTCCGCGCGGCCAGGCTCATGCACGGAAAAACCTCGGAGGTCCATCATTGGGGAAAAGGAAT
>JAKLEK010000409.1 GCA_022703115.1 Elusimicrobiota bacterium | reverse complement strand
CATGATCGGAGCCGCCAGACCGTATATCTCACATTCATGGCCAGAGGCGAACGGAGCGCTGTCCCCATCTGGTGTCGGCCCCGGAATTAGCCGTTCCTGCCGGGATGGGGACGACATGGGATGGAGAAGCAGAGCCGCGCGCCGCCGCGGTAGGAAGTGTCCACCCAGATTCGGCCGCCATGGGCGCCGATGATCTCGCGGCTTATCGAGAGTCCCAGGCCGCTCCCGCCGGAATCGCGGCTGCGCGACTCATCGGCGCGATAGAATCGATCGAAGACCCTTTCGGCATCGGAAGGGGGTATACCGGGGCCGGTATCCTCCACGCATACGACCAGCTCGGGACTTTCCATGACCTTGTCTACGCGTAGCGCGATCTTTCCATTTGGGGGAGTATGGCGGAACGCGTTCGCGAGCAGATTTGCCAGCACCCGGACGATCCTGTCTTTATCGAGCGTCACTTCTTCCGCTGGCACGCCTCCGACTTCCAGCCGAATCCCGTTCTTCCTCGCGGCGGCGTCGAAGAGCGTTGCGGCTTCTTCTAGAACCCCTCCTATCTTGGTCCTGGAGAGGCATAGCTCCAGGCCACCGGCGTCGGCACGGGAGAGATCTTGCATATCCGCGACCAGTCGGCCGAGCCGTTGTGATTCGCCATGGAG
>JAKLEK010000408.1 GCA_022703115.1 Elusimicrobiota bacterium | reverse complement strand
CTCCGTGACCGGGCAAATGATCACGGTCAGGAATGCCGAGAACCGGATCAGGGAATATCACTTGCGTAAATATCAACGTTCGAATCAAAGCACCTGCATTGATCAGCGACCGGCTGTGGTGAAAGGTCAGCGCGTTCGCAAGGGCGATATCCTGGCCGATTCTTCCTCCACGGTAAATGGTAAACTGGCCCTAGGTCAGAACGTGGTGGTCGCATTCCTCTCGTGGGAAGGCGGCAATTTTGAAGATGCCATCCTGATATCTGAACGACTGGTGCAGGATGATAAGTTCACATCAGTTCACATTGAGAAATATGAAGTTGAAGCCCGCGACACCAAGTTAGGTCCGGAAGAGATCACCCGCGATATCCCCAATGTGGGTGAAGACGCGATCAAGGACCTGGACGAACAGGGTATCATCCGCATTGGCGCGGAGGTCGGACCGAATGACATCCTGGTTGGTAAGATTACTCCCAAAGGCGAGAAAGAGCTCACCCCCGAGGAACGTCTGTTGCGGGCAATTTTTGGTGAAAAATCCCGCGATGTAAAAGATACCTTGCTGCGCATGCCGCATGGTGAACGCGGCAAAGTGGTGGATGTAAAAGTATTCACTCGCGAAGATAATGTTGATCTTTCTGCCGGTGTGGATATGATGGTGCGC
>JAKLEK010000407.1 GCA_022703115.1 Elusimicrobiota bacterium | reverse complement strand
TGGTGGCCGGAGCGCTGGCCCTGATATTCTACCCGGTGCACGACTGGATACGGACCCGCCTGGGAGCGAACAGGAACATCGCCGCGGCGATGTCCACGGTGTCGGTGCTGGTCACCGTCATACTGCCGCTGCTGGTGTTCGGCTGGCTGCTCTTCAAGGAGTCCAGGGAAATATATCCGAGGACGAATCTCTGGCTTTCCAGCCTGTCCGGCACCGGACTGGACCTCAAGGTACCGGAGCGATTCCGCGCCGTATTGAACCTGGACGCGGAGGACATAATAGTGAGCAACCTGAAGAACCTTCAGGAAGGCATCATGAAATCCGGCGGGACCATACTGAAGAACATCTTCTTCGCCTTCGCCAGCCTGCTGGTGGTCATGGCCACCCTGTTCATATTCTTCAGGGACGGGGAGGATCTGCTGCACTGGCTGCTGGACATAATCCCGATGGACAGCGAACACAAGTACCGCATAGCGAACCAGCTCTACACCACCACCATAGCCGTGGCGAGAGGCTTCCTGCTCACCGCCGGCGCGCAGGGCATTCTGGGGGCTATCGGCTACGCCATAGCGGGGGTCCCTGCGCCCATATTGTTCGGCGTCCTGACCTCGTTCGCGGCGCTCATACCGTTCGTCGGGACCAGCCTGGTCTGGCTGCCGCTTTC
>JAKLEK010000406.1 GCA_022703115.1 Elusimicrobiota bacterium | reverse complement strand
CCGCCCCGTGGCCAGGCTGCCGTCCTTTTTCCGGAGGAAATATCCGTTCCTGACCCCCTGCTCGTATACGTAGTAATATTCTTCCTGCGGACCGAGCTCCGGCCTGGCGCCCGCTGGGAGCTCCGTAGAGGCCGGCTGATACTTAACGCCAGGGTCCACTATCGTCACCACCTTTACTCCCTTCGCGGCGAGGCCGGCGGTCAGGCGCGCCGGATCGGGGAAGCGTTCCGGGTCCCAGGTGAAGACCCGGTAGCCGTTCATGTAATTTATATCCAGGTACAGGACGTCGAGCGGTATGTCCTCGGCGCGGTATTTGTCCGCGATGAACTCGGCCTGTCTGTCCGGAGCGTAACCCCAGCGCGATTGCTGGTTGCCGAGGGCCCATAAAGGCGGCATCGGCATACGTCCGGTAAGCTCGGTATAGCGTCCAAGCACTTTCTTCATGCCCGGGCCGTAAAAGAAATAGTAATCCAACTCCCCGGTCTCCGCCCAGAACGCCGCGTATTCGCTGGAACCGTGGCCGAGGTCGAATCCGGTCTTTCCGGTGTTGTCCAGGAAAATGCCGTAGGCCAAACCTTTGTCCAGTCCGATGTAGAAGGGTATGCTCTGGTAGATGGGGTCCCGGTTCTCGGTGTAGCCGTAAGTGTCGCTGTTCCACATAGTGAACGAGCTGTGCCTG
>JAKLEK010000405.1 GCA_022703115.1 Elusimicrobiota bacterium | reverse complement strand
CGGCATGCGCTCTATCTTAAGAACAGCCAGTACACCGCCGCGTTCACGGCCGTAAGCGGCACTCCTATGCGGGCGAACTCCGCGAAGGTCAGGGTCTCGCCCCTCTTTTCCGCGTTCTGAATTATGATAACGTTGCTGGCCGCGCCCAGGATGAAAGCGTTGCCGGCTATGGTCGAGCCGGCGGCCAGAGCCATCAGCGCTCCCGTTTCCGCGCCGGACCGGAGCAGCAGCGGCAGGTAAAGCGCCGCCATGGGGACGTTGGAAATGAACTGGCTCAGAACCAGGCTGACCGCCAGCACCGTGCCGACGGAACCGATCCCGGCGCCGGAGGCGTAGAGGAGGTCCTGGAAAAAGCCGGTATTCCAGACCGAGCGCATGAGCACGAACATGGCGGAGAAGAACGCCAGCGTGCTCCAGTCTATACCGCGCAATATCTCGTACCGGCGCGGACTGAGAAGAAGGCCGGGAGCCGCGGCGGCCAGAGCGATCCAGACGAGGGAGAAATCCAGGGCCGGGACCAGGAGGCCCAGGAACGCCTTAGCCGATATGGCCAGAGCCAGCACCAGCGCCGTAGCCTTCGCCAGACGGGCCAGAGCCTTGTCCTTTATCGGCTCCTGGGAATGCCTGAGAGGGCATCTGGAGAACTCTTCGCGGTAGAACCATCTTACCAGCAGGAAGACC
>JAKLEK010000404.1 GCA_022703115.1 Elusimicrobiota bacterium | reverse complement strand
GACGAGCCCCGGCAGCGCCTTCCTGACCTGGAGCGCGCCGTCCGACGACGGGCTTGCCGGGTATCTGCTCAGCGGGTCTTTCGCGGTGCAACATTCCCTTTCCGCGGAAACGGCCTTCTCTACGGCCGCCGCCGTTATCGTGAGCACCGGCGGTCTTAGCGCCGGTGCCCGTTCCGGATACGGTATTATCGGGCTTACTCCGGACACGACCTACTATTTCGCGCTGTGGACCCGGGACGACGCGGGGAACTGGTCCGCGGTCTCAAATATAGCCGGCGGCCGCGCTTCCCGGTCCGACGTAGGCGCGATCAGCGGCGCCCTTACCCAGGCTTCCAGCCAGCCCATCCAGGGCGTGGTGGTGGAAGGGTTCGCTTCGTCCGGGGACCTGATGGCTTCCGATAATACCGATGCGGACGGGAAGTACGCCCTGAACGACCTTCCGGCCGGAAAGTATACGCTCAAGGCCACCTGGTCGGCCAACGATATCACCAGTTCCGTTTCCAAGAGCGGTGTTGATTGCGGGGCTTCCGGGGTCAACTTCCAGCTCAGCGTCTCATACCAGCTGGCCGTGGTCTCCGGCGTAATTCCATCCGCCTACAGGACGGCTGAGCGTTACAGGATGTCGGCGCTGGCGGCGCAGAACGCGCGGCAGTACGTGGAGCTTTTCCAGAGAGGGCGCCGCAT
>JAKLEK010000403.1 GCA_022703115.1 Elusimicrobiota bacterium | reverse complement strand
ACCGACCGACCCGCAAGCAGACACCGCTCGATTAACGTGAGATGGAACTCCGTGCCCGTGGCGCCAAAAATCCTCTGCTCGGCCCACAGGGTCACCAGCCCTGCCCCCAGCCCCGCGAGGAAGAAGGGCGCTGTCGGCAGCACGTCGCCTTTCCAATCCAGCTTGCCGCGTCGCCACCACAGCACCACCAGCAGTGCCCCTGGCAGGCATGCGATGGCCGTCTTGGTCGTCAGGCCAAGCACGAACAGCCCCAGCGACAGCAGGTATGAACCCTTCCCCCTCGTCCGGTCAAAGTTCAGGTAAGCCAGCGCCGAGCCAAGGCACAACACACCCGAGAGGGTATTCTTAAGCTCCGTGATCCACGCCACAGACTCCACATGGACCGGGTGCAGGGCAAATACAGCCGCCGCGAGCCATGCGCCCGGCACCTCCAGCCGGCGCAATAGCTTCAGGAACAGCAGGGCGCAGAAGCTGTGGAGCAGGATGTTGACCAAATGGTAGCCCAGCGTGGAGTCGCCCCAAAGCTTGTGCTGGACCCAGAACGCGCTAAAGGCCAGCGGGTAATACTGCTGGGTGGCGCCTACGTGGGTCCAAATGCGCACCAGGCCATCGACCGACCGCTGTTCAGGCCGGGTGATGTGCTCATCATCATCCCACACAGGCTGCCCGTGCCACGCCGGCTGGTAGGCGAGCAGTGTAGCTGCCAGCACCAGGA
>JAKLEK010000402.1 GCA_022703115.1 Elusimicrobiota bacterium | reverse complement strand
TGGCGGGCGGCGCGAGCGCGCAGGACGACGCGGCGCGCCGGGCGCGGCTGATGGCCGAGATCGAGCGCGACGCCGCGCTCACCGCCGAGTCCACCGGCCGGGCGCGCCTCGACGCGCGCGTGATGGCGGCGATGGCCAAGGTGCCGCGCGAGCGCTTCGTGCCGCCCGAGCTGCGCGCGCAGGCCTGGGACAACCGGCCGCTGCCCATCGGGCACGAGCAGACCATCTCGCAGCCCTTCATCGTCGCGCTGATGACCGACCTGCTGGCCCCGAAGCCCGGGCAGCGCGTGCTCGAGATCGGCACCGGCTCGGGCTACCAGGCGGCGGTGCTGGCCGAGCTGGTGGGCAAGGTCTACACGATCGAGATCGTCGCCCCGCTCGCCGCGCGCGCCGCGGCGCTGCTCGCCGAGCTGGGCTACCGCAACGTCGAGGTGCGCGCGGGCGACGGCTACCAGGGCTGGCCCGAAGCCGCGCCCTTCGACGCCATCCTGGTCACTGCCGCGCCGGCCGCTGTGCCGCAGCCGCTGATCGATCAGCTCGCGGTGGGCGGGCGCATGGTCATTCCCGTGGGGCGCGAATGGAGCGGACAGGACCTGCTGGTGATCGAGAAGCAGTCCTCGGGCGTGGTGCGTCGCGCGGTGCTGCCGGTGCGCTTCGTGCCCTTCACCCGCAGCCGCGAGCCTTGAAGGAGACCACCGCTCAGGTGCTGGCGCTGATCCGCGCCTG
>JAKLEK010000401.1 GCA_022703115.1 Elusimicrobiota bacterium | reverse complement strand
AGATAACCATCCTCATAAAAGAATACAGCAATAAGCAGATCTACGTCCTGGGCGAGGTGAAGAAACCCGGCTCCATCCCTCTCCCCGTCGAGCGTAAACTGACCGTGCTGGAAGCCATCACGCTGGCCGGCGGCTTCACCGACATCGCCGCCCCCGACCGCACCAAGGTCCTGCGCACCGTAGGCGGCAAAAGCCAGAGCCTTGAGATCAAGATTTCCCGCATCACCAAAGAAGGCGACAAAAGCGCCGACATCTTCCTGGAACCCAACGACACCATCTACGTCCCGCAGAGTTTCTTCTAAAAACAGCTGGCAGGCTAGTAGGCATAGAAATGCTAGTAGGCTTTTGATGCATGATTGCTAGTATGCTTCTGATGCATGATTGCTAGTATGCTGGTATGCTAGTAAGCTTCATAAGGAAATCTCCTTTATGGCCTACTCGCCTGCTAGCCTACTAGCAATCATTTATCAATAGCCTACCAGCCTACTAGCGTACTCGCCTACTAGCCTCCCATTCTCTGTAACCCAAATCACAATATCCCGGCCGGTCCTAACTTGCTATAATAATGATATCTTAGGGGGGCTTTATCGGTGTATTTCCATACGTTTAAAAGTGTATCCTATGACACCAATATCCTTGTTTAAATCCTCGGTTTCCCGCAAAGTGCTCGAACACTTCTTCTCTCACCCGGATGAGAGCCTTTACGTTAACGAGATCGCCCGCAGCCT
>JAKLEK010000400.1 GCA_022703115.1 Elusimicrobiota bacterium | reverse complement strand
GGCGACCGGGGTGCCCGCTTCCCACTGTGAAAGGAAGTTATGAAGGACTCCATGTTCATGTTCCAATCGCTTTTCACAGAGGATTTTCCCTTTATCTGTGCTTACGGACGCTAGTGTGTATCGCTTGTGTGAATCAAATGCGATATAATTCATAGTACGCTGTGCCTCCTTAAACGCGCTAAGTATCAGTGTTCCCCACTCGATACTATAACATGCGGCAAGGGGGCACAGCGCTTTCATAGTATCATTCACGCGCCGTCCCGGAGGGATACGCTCCGACTACCGGCCCTAAACCCCTAAATGGCCGGCAGAAGTCTATCTCCGTCGCCCACTCCAATGACGATAACGATATTTCGTCCTGGTCTAGTTAAGGTTTTTCCTTACTTGGAGCAGGAAACAGTGTATAGCGGAGCTTTAAGGGAATGCCGAACTCTGGAGGGGTGACGCCTGAGCCATCTTTTTGACCCCGCAGCGGAAGGTGAACAGGGTGGACTGTGCTCACGGAGTTTTGCTTTGGACACTGGGCCCGTGGTGCTTCTCGCCTAGCCTAGCCAGGGGAATGAGTGGACTGGGCTATCGAAGGTTTGCTCTGGACACTGGGCTCGTGGAGCGAGGGAAGCGAAAAGATGGCTCGGGCGGCAGGACCCCGAACCCGCGCTGGCTCAAGGCAATGGCGGGGAATGTCGGAGGGGTGTTTCGGGGTCCCGGTAGCCCGGAATCCAAAGGGTTCCGGAGT
>JAKLEK010000040.1 GCA_022703115.1 Elusimicrobiota bacterium | reverse complement strand
GATCCTTTCGGGGGCGGAAAGCCAGCTGCTGCAGACGGCCTGCAAGATAGCCGGCTCCCATCACGAACGTTTCGACGGCGCCGGCTACCCCTCCGGCCTCAAAGGCGAGCACATCCCCGCCTGCGCGCGGATGGTGGCCGTGGCGGACGTATTCGACGCGCTCTGCATGCCGCGCGTCTATAAGCCGAAATGGTCCCCGGAGAAGGCCCTGGAATATATACTTTCGGAGTCCGGAAAGGCTTTCGACCCGGAAGTCGTACGGGCCTTCGAGCGCGTCTACGGCGACGTCATGAAGATCTGCAGCGCCGCCCCGGACGGCCGCACCACGGTCATCCCCGGGATCTCCCGGGAACTCCACCGCAATCACTTCCATCCCTGAATCGGGCGGCCGCCGCCCGGTCCCGCTTTCCCCGCGCGAGCGCGCCCGGGCGGCGGTTCATATCTTTATCTTGGCTATTGTGGAACTTATAAGCAGCAGTATGGCGGCGAGCGCCAGGTATATCGCCACTCCAAGAGCGATCGGCACCTGGGTGACCAGGAAGGCCAGGATAGAGAAAAGAAGCGCCGCGAGCGCGGCGAGAAGCACGACGCCGCGGCGGGAGAACCCTATCCTCTCCAGTCTCAGCGCGAAATGGTCACGGCTCCCGATGAACGGAGAATGCCCCCTCCGCAGCCGCATGACCGATACGAAGAACGTGTCGTATATCGGCACTGCGAGGATGAACAGCGGAGCGTAGACCCCGAGCGGGTTCACTTCGCTGTATCTGGTCCCCATGGCCACCAGGGCAAGAGTGAACCCGCAGAACAGACTGCCGGAATCCCCCATGAATATCTTGAACCCTTTTGAAAAATTGTAAGGCAGGAAACCTACCGCGGCGCCGGCCAGGGCGGCCGAGGCGATGTTGACGTAGATCGACTCCGAAGGGAAGGCGATCAGCAGGAACCCCATCGCCGCCAGCGCGGCCTGGCTCGCGGAGAGCCCGTCCATGATGTCTATGATATTGAAAGCGTTGGACACGCCTACGATCCAGAGCAGGCTCAGAATGAACGACAGATAGTCCGGACTGATGAAGTTTATCCGGACACCGTAGAACACCGCCGTGAACGCGACGGCGAACTGGATCGCGAACTTGGTCCTGAAGCCCAGGCCGTGCGGCTTGTTCAGGTCGTCGACCAGCCCGGTCAGGAACATAAGGAAGCCGCCCGCCAGCATGATGCGCAGGTCGCGCAGGGTCCCGGTCGGGAACGAAGTATATAGCCGCATAAAGACGAGACCGCCGGCGAACGCCAGGAATATCGCGCCCCCGCCCAGCAGAGGGGTAGGATGTTTGTGCGTCTTTATGTCGGTGCTGGGCGAATCGACCCAGCCCAGCCTCAGGGCGAGCAGACGCAGCAGAGGCGTCAGCGTAAGCGACAGGCCCAGCGGCACCAGAAAGGCCAGCAGATAAAGTTTCGAGTTATCTATCAAGTCCCGCACGATCCCTCCGGAGGCGTCCGCCGCCCCTATATGCCGGCGAAAAAGCTCCTGAACCGGAGCTCGGCTATCTTCAGCACCCCTTTCACGGCGTCCCTGTAATTTATCTTCTTCCCATCCTCCCTGGACCTCGAGGCGTAGACGATGGGGATCTCCCTGAACCGGTACTTGCGGTAGGCGATCTTGCACGATATCTCCGCCTCTATCTCGAAGCCGGAGGAGACCAGCCCAAGCGACCTTACCACCGGCGTCCTGAAAGCCTTGTAGCAGGTATACGAATCGGTCATCTTCGAACCGAAAAGCAGGTTGACCAGCAGGGTCAGGAACTGGTTCCCCCAGAGGTAGAGTATATTATAGGTCTGCGAACCTTCGGACAGGAGACGCGAACCGTACACCACGTCGCAGGCCCCCTCCTCTATCGGCCGCACTATACCGGGTATGTAACGCGGGTCGTATTCCAGGTCCGCGTCCTGTATGATGACGATATCCCCGGACGCGGCCGCGAAGCCGGTGATGAGCGCGCCTCCCTTGCCCCTGTTGACCTCGTGTTCCAGGACCCTGAGTTCGAACGGGAACCGATCAGCTTTCACCGCCCCTTTCAGCCATTCCCTGGTCCCGTCGGTGGAGCCGTCGTCCACTACTACGACCTCCTTGTCTATCGGCAGCGCGGCGATCCGTTCCAGTATTTCCGGCAGGGTCGACATCTCGTTGAACGACGGTATTATGACGCTGGTCTTCATGATCGGCTCCACCGGCGCGCCGGCGGCCGCGCCCGTTCGAATATGCGTATGTCCGGCGCCCGCAGTTTCAGCTGGTATTTATGCATGTCGGTCACCATCGGCACGAAGAACCGGTTCATGGGCTCTTCGAATTTAACGACCTCTCTGAAACCGGCCGCGGCCTCCGCGAGCAGGGCCAGACGCCGTTCCTCCGGCAGACCGCTTACCGGGCCGTATTCCGGCTCGGCCACCACAAGATAATCGGCTTTGCGCGCCTCGGCGGGAAAGGCCGAGAGGGCGTCGGCGATGGTTGCCCGGGAGGGAGCGGCTTCAAGCACCCTGTAGGGAGGGGTCTCCTGACGTATGACCGGCGGGGTCCAGATGTCCTTCTTGGGAACGGCCACCGACGCGCCGGGCCGGACGTTGGCTTCCAGCCATACGCCGGCGGCCGCGGGCGTGCCAGGCTCCCAGAAAAAGCTCTTGAGATATACCGTGTAGGCGGCCGTATAGAACGTCACCAGCGCGGCGAGAACGAGCCAGGCCGCGCGGCCGGACAAAGCCGAAACCGCCCTGGCGGCGGAAACGCAAAGGAACACCGTTATCTGGATGAAATACGCGAAGTGTGGATAATCCATGGACCCGAACAGCAGCGCGTAAAGTGCCATGAAGGACAGGACCGCGGCCGCGTACGGGCTCCGGTCCCGGACCAGAAGCGGGAGCCCGGCCAGGGAGAGGAGGTAGAGCGGCCAGCCCATCGCAAGCGGCAGAGAGTACGCCAGAAGGTCCAGATAATTACGCCAGGCGAAGGCCCCGCGCTCGGCCGCGGTGCCCCAATGTATGGTGTTCCAGTTGGAGATATGGAACATCGCGTCGGAAAAGCTCAGCACGAAGTACGGATTGACCAGGGCGAACACCCCGATCGAGGTCCCGGCCCCCAGCAGCAGCGAACGGACGTTCAGCAGCGGAGACCGCGCCCGCCAGGCGTTATAAAAATGGCTCCAGGCTAGGAAGAACACGAAGAGCCCGCCCGGGTATTTGGAAGCGGCCGAAAGCCCGGCGAAGAGACCGCTCAGCGCGTAATTCGCGGCCGAAGGCCTTTCCGCTATTCTGAAAGCGAAAAGGACCGAAAGGAGCCCCCAGAACAGCATGAAGCTGTCCGGGCGAACGAAAAAAGATATATAGACAGGGAGGAAGGCTGCGCCGAACAGGAACGCCGCGAAAAGGGCCGGCCCGGCGCCCACGAGATATACGGCCGCGCGATACAGGACCGGCACCGACGCGGCGCCGAAAAGCATCACGAGGAGACGGCCGGAAACGTACAGCTTGTCCGCCTCCTTCAGGTTGCCGGAGAGGGATTCCCTGCCGCCTATTTTCAGCAGCCCGGCCTTCACCATGGCGCCGGAAACGGCGCCCTGCAGGTAGACCTGGAACGAGCCCCAGGAGAGGGCCATGCCCGGGTTGAAGTTCAGCTTCGCGGGGTCCATCCCCTCAAGCGCGTGGAACGTAACGGATTCGTCGGGATGGAAGGTGCTGAGCCGCCTGGTCTCGGAAGGAAGGCCGCTCCTCAGGCCGGCGAGGCGCAGGACCAGCGCGGCCGCCACGACCAGCGCCAGAAGGACGCGCCGGGCTTTGCCGTTCTTTATCAAGCTCTCCATTCCGGTTCTTTCCATGGCCAGCAAAAGACCTCTACGGCTTCTTTCCGGAGAGGGCCCGCTCCTCTTTCCTGTAGAACTCGGCGAGCTCCGGGCGCGCGGAGAACCACTCCGCCGTCCTCCGGAAACCGCTCTCGAAATCGAAGCGCGGCCGCCAGCCGAGCTCCCGGCGTATCAGGCCGCTGTCCGCCACCCAGACCGAAGTGTCCCAGGAGCGGTTCGGCATGGCTCCCCAGGCCGGTTCCGCGGATACGCCCAGCGTCTTCCTGGCTATATCCACCGCTTCGCGCAGGCGCACCTGCCTGCCGGTGCCCACATTGTAGACCGCCCCGCGGCCGGGCGCCCGCCCGCCGGCGGCCAGCAGATAGGCGTCGCAGACGTCGTCCACGAAAACGTAATCCCGGGCCACCTCCGGGTCCACCAGCGGCGGCAATTCCCCGGCCAGGCCGCGCAGGACCAGCGCCGGTATGAGGCGTCCGGGAGCCTCGTACGGACCGTACACGGAATAGAGCCGGAGGGTCGTAAGGTTGACGTCCCGGCTCCTGGAGATATACCGGCAATAATGCGTGGCGGCCGCCTTGGAGACGGCGTAACAGCTGTTGGGATCGAGCCATTCCGTTTCGGACGGGGCCTTGTCCTTGAACCCGTACTCGGAAGAGGAACCGGTATTCACGAAGGATTCGAACCCGCTCTTCAGGCAGGCCTCTACGAGATTCACCGTCCCGGCGGCGTTGGTGGCCATTATCCTCGGCGCGTCGTCCTGCCACGAATAGGCGCCGTAGGCGGCGAGATGGAAGATCCAGTCCGGTCTTATCCCGGAAACGGCGGTGGTAAGGCCGGCGGGGTCGTCCAGCCCGGTCTCGTGCAGGATCACCCGGTCCTCGATGCCGGAGAGGCGCCACATCGCTCGGCCTTTGCGCACGATAAGATGGACCTCGTGCCCCTCCGCCAGCAGCCGCCGCGTGAGGTTCGCTCCCACGAAACCGGTCCCGCCTGTCACTATGACTCGTTTCATGATCCCCCGCCCGGCTCCCGGTCCGCCGGCCGCTGCGCTATGAGATACATGTTCCCGAGGGGCACGGTCATGCGCAGCCGGCCCAGCCCGGACGCGGCCAGGGCCCCGGCCGCCGCCTTCTTGAGCGGAGCCGGCAGCGGCAGCAGCCGCGCCAGATAGTTCAGAGAATAACTGTTCAGAGCCGGGCCGGCCTCCCTTACCGAGAAGCCGCGGCTCTCCATGAGCCGCGTCAGAGTACCTACTCCGTACAGAAAGGTGTGCTCTATGTCCACGATCGGGCTGCCCTCCCCGAGGAGGCGGGACGAGAACGATTCCACGTCGTGGTTCAGCACCAGGACCAGCCCCCCGGGCCTGAGCGCGGCCCTCACCTGGTCCAGCAGGGCCGCCGGGTCCGGCATATGGTCCAGCACCTGGAACATGCACGCGATGTCGAACCGTCCGTTCTCGAACAGTCCCGGGCCCATCATACCTACCCTTATGCCCGCGCGCACCGAAGGGACCGCCTGCTCCGCCGCGGCCGCGCTGGGCTCCACGCCCATGGCCTCGGCGTAGCCCATCCGCAGGGCCTCCTCCAGGAAGAAACCGCTGCCGCAGCCTATCTCCAGCAGGGCGCCTTTGCGCCCTGAATAACGGGAAGCCTTTTCAAGATAGCGGCCGTACGTGGCCTTGAGCGCCGGGATCTCGGCGCCGTATTCCAGCGTGCTGCGCGAGTAAAGCTCGGAGAGGGTTTCCGGACCCGCCGCCGGGTCCGAACGGACCAGGCCGCAGCCGGAACACCTCACTATCCGGTAATGCACCCGGTCCGGCAGCCGCCTCGCAGAGAACACTTCCGGATTGAACGCCTCCATGCCGAAATTGGCCGGATACAGTTCGCCGGCGTTGCCTTCGGTGCCGCAGACCGGGCACTTCGAGGGACGCAGATCAACTTTCGGCATTTTTTTCAGGCTTATAGTTCAGATAGCTCTCCACCACGTAGGGCGGACGCCGTTTCACCTCGTCGTATATATGCGCGAGGTAGGAGCCTATGATCCCGAGACTGAGCAGCTGGATGCCGCCCATGAAAAGTATAAGCAGGACCAGCGTGGTGTATCCCTGCGGCGCGAGGCCGGGATACATCAGCCGCATGGCCAGCTGGAAGCCCATGGCCGCGAAGGAGCCGGTCACGATAATGAAGGCCAGCCACACGATGAAATCCAGGGGCATGTAGGAGAAAGAGAAGATCGCCTTGCGCGCCCAGTCCAGGTTCCTGATGAACGAGTTGGTGGTCACGCCGAACATCCTTTTCGGGCGGACGTACGGCACGCCGGTCTGCCTGAACCCGGCCCAGGCCCTGAGCCCCCGTATAAACCTGTTATTCTCGGGCAGCCCGTTGAGCACCTCTACCACCCGGCGGTCTATGAGGGAGAAATCCCCGGCGTTGAGCGGGAGCGGAACGTAGGACAGGGCGTGGAACACGCGGTAAAAGGCCTTATAGGCGTACCGCATGAAGAGCGTGTCCTCCCGCTCCACCCTTACTCCGTACACCACGTCGTAACCTTCGCGCCACTTCCGGTAGAAATCCTCGATCAGTTCCGGCGGGTCCTGCAGGTCGCCGTCCAGCAGCGCCACGGCGTCTCCGGTCGATATCTTCATTCCGCTGGTGAAAGCGTTCTGGGAACCGAAATTCCTGGCGTGATTGACGACTATCAGTTTCGGGTCCCCGGCGGCCAGCCCCCTGAGGACCTCCCGGGCGTTATCGGGACTGCCGTCGTTCACGAAGATGATCTCGTAGTCCGCCCCTATCTTCTCGAAGACCGCCCGCAGCCTGGAGTACATGACGGGCACGGCCTGCGCGTCCCGGTAGCAGGCTATTATGGCGCTCAACTTGGCTTTCCGTCCGGTTCCGTTCACGCTCCCCCCCGTACGACCCTGAGCCCGGTCGCGACCAGCGAATCCCTGTCGATCCCGTGCAGTCTGTGAAGATATTCCTGGCTGCCTGAAACGCCGTCCGGAGGCAGGCTGACCCCGCAGCGCGTGAGCCGGCACGGCAGCCCCCTCTCGGCGATGACCTCGGCCGTCATGGAGCCCAGGCCGCCGTTCACATAATGCGCTTCCACGGTCATCACATGCCTGAAGCCGCCGGCCAGCGCGGCCAGGTCCCCGGCCGGCGCCGGGTGCACGGAAGCCGCCACGGCGGCGGTACAGGCGACCCCTTGTCCGCGCAGGGTTTCGGCGGCCGCGGCCGCCTCTTTAGCCACGCTGCCCATGGCCAGGATCAGCAGGTCCTTCCCGCCTCCGAGGCTCTGCACGCGCCCGGCCTCGAAACGGCCGTTCAGGCCGGGGACCACGGTCCTGTCGTCCTTGCCGAGACGGTAGTAGACCGGCCCGGGGACGTTCCATGTCGCCAGGAGCGCGGCGCGCGCCTGTTCATGGTCCGCCGGTGAGACCACGGTCATGCCGGGATGGGCGCGCATGACGGCCACGTCCTCTACGGCGTGATGGGTTATCCCGTTGTGCCCGTATTCGAAGCCGCCGCCGACCCCTACGACCCGGACCGGCAGGGAATGCAGCACCGGACCGTTCCTGATGAATTCGTACGGCCTCAGCGAAACAAAGGTGGCGATGGAATAGACGAACGGCACGAAGCCGGCCTCCGCCAGGCCGGTGGCTATGCCGAGCATGTTCTGTTCCGCCACCCCCACGTTGAAGAACCTGTCCGGGAATCTCTCGGCGAACGGCTCCAGCGCCATATAGCCGATATCCCCGGTGAGCAGCAGGACGCGCCGGTCGCCGGCGGCCAGCTCGATGAGGGTCTTGACGAAAGCGCCCCTCATTGCGCCCCCCCTACGGCCGCCATCGCCTGCCGGAATTCATCCTCCGACATCGGCCAGTAGTGCCACTTGATCTTGTTCTCCATGAACGGGACGCCTTTGCCGAACACCGTACGCGCGATGACGGCGCGCGGCCGGCCGTCGGCGGCCGGCGCCGCGGACAGCAGGCGCCGCAGCGCCACGGCGTCGTGCCCGTCCGTCTCGTGGGCTTCCCAGCCGAACGCCCGCCATCGGTCCGCCATAGGTGTCATGTCCATCACGTCCCTGGTGTAGCCGAAAGCCTGCTGGCCGTTGAGGTCCACTATCGCCGTCAGGCCGGAAAGGCGGCGATGCGCGGCGAACATGGCCGCTTCCCAGATCGAACCCTCGTTGCATTCCCCGTCGCTCAAAAGGGCGAAGACGCGCCTGGACGAACCCTGCAGCCGGGCGGCCAGCGCCGCGCCCGCCGCCATGGAGAGACCGTGCCCCAGCGAGCCGGTGGAGAAATCCACTCCGGGCAGGCAGCTTTCGGGATGCACCCCCAGTTTGGAACCTTCGCCGCAGAAAGAGTCCAGCTGCGCCCTGGAAATATCGCCCCTGAGATGGAGAGCGGCGTAAAGCGCCAGGGCCGCGTGCCCTTTGGAGAGCGCGAAGCGGTCCCTGTCCGCCCTATCCCCGCCGGTCCTGAGGACCCCGCCGTAAAGGACGGAGAGGATGTCGGCCACCGAAAGGGCGGAACCGATATGCCCCACATGGGCGCGGTACGACTGCTCGAGGATTATTTTCCTGATGCCGGAAGGGGTTACGCCGCGCGTTTCTTCGTTCATATTTCGCCGCGGCCCCTCTCAGGGGCGCGCACCGGACCATTAAATCAAATTTAACGAATGATATCTATGGGGAACGGGAACGAAGACGTCCTTCGGCCCCGCTCCCGGCGCGCGGCATCCGGCGCAAGGCGGCCGGCGCGCTTATGTTATAATAGGGGCATGACGGAAGGGCTGAAAAAGAACGTCCATGTTTTCGAATCCGACGTGCGCGAGAACGCCGGTTACCGCTACACGACCGGAGCCTCTTTCTCCTCCGTAGCGGCGAACAGGCGCATAACGGAGGAGACCCTGCGCCTGATACCGGCGGGCAGCCGCACCCTGCTGGACGCCGGCTGCGGCGACGGCACCTACGCCAACGACATAAAGCTGGCCAGACCGGAACTGGAGATAACCGGCCTGGACCCGGCGGCGGCCGCCATAGAGGCCGCCGGACGCCGCTATCCCGGCGTCTCTTTTTCCACTGGGGACCTGCTGCGCCCGGAAACGCTCCCGGCGCGGCGTTTCGATATCGTCGTTCTGCGCGGGGTCCTTCATCACCTGTCGGATCCGGGGGCGGCCGTGCGCAACTGCGCCCGTCTTTCAGACGCGCTCGTGATAATAGAACCCAACGGCAACAATCCGGTGCTCAAGGTGATAGAGAAGGTCTCGCGTTACCATCGCGAACACGAGGAGCGCTCCTTCGCACCGGGACGCCTGCTGGGCTGGTGCAGGGAGGCCGGTCTGGAACCAGCCGCGCCGGTCTTCATCGGCTTCGTACCTTTCTTTTTTCCGGACGTGCCCGCCAGGATCATCGCCTTTTTTCAGCCATTTCTGGAAAAGATGCCGCTGCTCGGCCGGTTCCTGGGCGCGCAGACGGTCATTTTTTGCCGCCGGCCTCGCGTATAAGCCTTTCGACCCGGAACCCCGCCGACAGACGGTATGTGAAGAAATAGAACCAGGGGGAGAAATACCCGGGGTAAATGAAGCGCCTGTTGCCTATCTCGTCCAGCAGAAGATGCACGGCCAGGCCCAGGGCCGCCGCCCATAGTTCCCGATGGCCGGACCAGGCTGCCGCGGCCGCGAGCAGCGCCGCCCATTCGTAGGCGTGCAGCGGGAACATCATCTTCGGCCAGTCCAGCGAGTTCCTCTTGGAGAAGAAGGTCCTGACGCAGAACGGACGGTCGCTGCGTAGCATGTGTTCCAGTACGTGGTCCAGGTCCGTCAGCACCTCGGTCCCCGCGGCTACCGCGGCCAGACGCCAGTCTGAGGTAGCCTTATAAACGGCGGCGCCGAGCCCGACCCCGGCCGCGGCGTGCCAGACGGGCCTCATGCCGTCACCGTCCGGCCGGGGAGCGGCGTATCATCTTCGAAACGTACATCCAGTAGATCCGTTTCACCAGACTGTTCCACGCTATACCGCTCCTTATAAGTTCGGCCACTGTCCGCAGCGTCCGCCAGCGCAGCAGGAACGCCAGCATGAACCGGGTGCGGAAACGCCTGAGTTCCTTCGGAGAGAGCTCGGAGAGGTCGTTCTCGTACGCCACGAAGTTGTAGTTCCTGAAAGCCCGGTCGGTCGGCAGCCTGCCTTCCGAGGCGAGACGGTCGTAAAGTTTGGTGCCGGGCATCGGCGTATAGACGGCGACGTTGATCGCGGACAGGTCCAGAGAGAGGGCCAGGGCCATGGTCCGCTGCATCTGGCTCCTGGTCTCGCCCGGGAACCCGAGCATGAAATTGCCTATCGTCTGTATGCCGTACTTGCGCAGCAGGCCGATCTTCTCCGGCAGCCTGGAAAGGTCGCATCCCTTCTGCACCGAGTTCAGTATCTCCGGGGAGCCGGACTCTATGCCTA